>JALSZC010000082.1 GCA_027059605.1 Ghiorsea sp.
GAGCCTAGGTCATAAAACGTAACAAATGATAAAGGCATAAAAAATGCCAATAACAATTTGTCTGTTTGATAGCTGGCAAGCTCGGCAACTTTTGCCACCTGAATACGCGCACCCAATGGCAACATGGATTTTAATAAAGGATAATTGAAGTGATGATGACATGTTGAGAATTGCGGCAATGTCTTTTTGGCCCATGCATATAGGGCTAACATTTGAAAGGCATAACTTGCCACTGTTGCCCACATCAAGCCCAAAACACCCAAACCCCAACTTAAAGTGAAATAAATACCCAATACATTGACTACAGATGTTGCAAGCGTCACCCCAAGAATCAAATCAAAGCGTTGCAAACCACGCAATACCGCATCAAATACACGCAACAATGCAATCAATAAAAAGACCAATGGCCCCCAAGTGACAAGGTGCATAATGTCCTGCTGGACTACGCTGCTCACCCCCGCCACTGGCAAAAACCACACACTTAAAGCCCAAACAAAAGCCCAAACAAAAGCCCAAACGACTGTAGCAATACACAACATCAGCAGCAATACACTCACCACAGCTTGATTAATGCGTGTATATTCTTGTTTTTCCAAAGATTGGGCGACTTGGCGAACCAAGGAAACACCCATGCCCAAATCCATCAGCATGATATATGCTGTCACAGACCAAAAAATAGCCCATAAAGCAAAACGTTCATTACCCAAATAAGATAAAATGAGCGGGGTTAATAAAAAACCAACCAAAATAAGCCAGACACGCCCCAACGCACCAAACATTGTATTTTTCAAGACCTTTTTTGCGATAGACACTTAAAAGAACCTATGTTTCTGTTGCATTACAGCGAATAACCCATTTGCGATAGTGTTGCGCCAATATGCTCTTGAATAAGCTGCTTATCCTGCTCAGACAAACTTGACCTACCCAAACCAATATTGCTGGTCGAGACTGGCTCTAAAACTTTTTCATAATGGGCATAAGCATTTAAATCCCCCATGTCTTGAACATGCTGCAAGGATTCAATCATAGTAGGTTGAAAAGGTATATTGAGAAAATCACATAAGCTCTGCAAAGTTTTCTCTGGTGCTGCAACCAAATCTTCATAACGCACTTCTATACATTGTTTGGGATATTGCTGCATAAAATCTCTGCTCAGCAACACTGATGTTTGCCAGTGTTTTGCGGCGGTGAGCATATCATCAATTAAACCACGTGATACAAATGATGCAGCCACATCCACCCCATCACGCAGCAAATGTACAAACTTTGCCTGTGGAAAAATACGAATTAACATATCCAATTCAAACGTGTTTTTAGGTGTTTTATCACCCCAAATCTTAAAATTTTGCCCTGTTTGTTGCCCATGAAAACGGTACAATGAGTCTAACATCACTGCCAAACTGCGTTCTTGTTCTGGTAAATCCCACAACTGATGTACCAACCCACGCATATCCATTTCAAACTTATCAAATTCACGCTGATACTCAAATGTGGATAACACAAGGTTCACCAAATGGTGCCAATCCATCTGGCGGTTTCGCATAAATAAACGCCCAACTTCACCCAGCACATAAGACTCTGGAGGAATATGAACATCAGGGTTTGCCTGTAACATACGACGCAGCAGTGTAGAGCCGCAGCGCCCTGAACCAATAATAAAAAAGGGGCTTTGCGATAATGGCGCAGCCAAAGGGTATGCCTTATCAAAAAACATTCGCTTTAACCGTGACACCACATCATACAGTGGTGCAACAGTTTCTGGCATACGATTTTGTTTCATCGATTTAAAAGCGCTTAATCACCCGTAGCAATGCGATCAACCAGTTGCTTCACGGTAGGAATAAACCCATCTTTATAGAAGGGGTCTTGGGCAAATTTATAAGCCGCATGACCTGAGAACATGAGGTTATGTTCAGGCGCATCACCATAAGCTGAATTGAGCAGTGTTTTCTGAATACAATAACTTCTTGGGTCTGCTTTATGCCCAGTGGTTCCCTTCTCATTATCTGCCCAATTACTAAATTTACACTGTGACAAACAACCCATGCAGTCCAATTGGTCTTTACGGATTTCAGCCGCTTTTTCTTCAGTCACAAAAACAAAAGTTGAATCAGGTGTCACCAAAGGTTTGGTAAAACCTTGCGCAATCCACTTATCCGCGCTCTCTTTACCATGTGCCGTTAGATATACTTCACGGTTTCTAGGGCCATAAGTGAATGGAACAACATGACCATCAGCTTCTTCAGGGTGATCTGTAAACACCACTTGACGCTCTGAACGCGCATAAAGTTCATCAAGGAATGCATTGCGCACTGCTGATGAATAAAAACCTGTGGGTGAAAATGGGTTTAATGCAACATCCCCTTCTTTTAAGCTCAACAGTGTTGGTCCCCATGAATCACGAACGGGGCTTTCTTGGGTTAACAATGGGCGCGTACCAAATTGAAAAACAATCGGACCAATCTCAGGATTATTCATCCAGTCTGTCCACTCACGTAAATACCACACACCACCTGCCATAATAATTGGTGTGTTTTCCAAGCCAAACTTATTCATGGTTGCACGCAACTCTTTCACGCGCGGATAAGGATCTTCTGGTCGGTCAAAACGCTCTGTATTCGACAAGCCATTATGCCCACCAGCAAGCCAAGGGTCTTCGTAAACCACACCACCCAACAAATCTGGTGCTTTACGGTAAGAACGTAGCCATAACGCACGGAATGCACGCCCTGAAGATACAATCGGATAATAGTGTACACCATATTGGGCTGCGATTTCAGCCAGTTTAAACGGCATACCTGCACCACAGGTTACGCCATGCACGATGTCTTTAGCTTCTTGCAAAATACCATGTAAGATTTGTTGCGCACCACCCATTTCCCAAAGCACATTGACATGTAAACGTCCATTCCCACCAGCGATATCATGTGCTTGGCGCAGCTGAGTCAAACCACCTTCAATACCAAATTGAACCAGCTCTTTAAATCGTTCTTTACGATTTCTACCCTTATATTCTACGGGGATAATATTGCCCTGTTCATCAAGACGACTAGCATTAACTGCAGATACTGTACCAATACCACCAGCTTTAGCCCACTCACCAGAGGTTAAACCTGTGGAAACACCCACACCCTTACCACCTTCAATCAGTGGCAAAACCTCTTTACCAGAAATATGCATGGACTCTAAATTGAATGACATAAAAACACCTTAAATATGATATTAAAAACACTACAAAAAATACAAAAACAGCAACGCTTTTAAAGCTTACAAATCAATTACATTCCACAGCATAAGCAATACCATTACACAGCACAAGTTCATTCTATTTTTTGTAACCAAAAAGCTTGTTGAGCCAATAGATAACAACAGCCCTTTACTCGCCAAACAGCTTTCCAGCCTTGTGCTTTAAGCATGATTCAACTGCAGGGTTACTAGCTTTTTCTGATACCTCATCCACGGATAAACTGGGTGTAAAGTCACCAATATCCGTAAATTCAATATCTACATCTTCAATATTTGACTTATGTGCCACATTTTGATGTATGCCTTGTTTAATCATATCTTGAATGACATCAACAGATGCTGCATCATAAGACTTCTGCTTACTCAACTCTTGTTTTGCAACGGTCTTCTCATGTTCAACAATAAGCTCAACTGTTGAAATATATTTGTCCTCCTTAACATCACTTTCCTCTTCAAGAGGAATCAAATCTAAAACCGCATGGTCATCACGTTCAGTTACATTACCCTGTTCTGATGTTGGTATCATTTCATGCGTATCCAAACCAAACAGGTCTGTGTCTCCAAAATCTATTGTATCATCATCTTCATATATAATATCTAGCTCATGCTGTGCCGTTCCCAGCTCAATATGTATATCACCCGTAAGTTTCGATGCTTGCTGCAAAAAGTTCTCAAGAATTGTAATCTTTAATGTTAGTGCTTTGGCAGCACCAACTTCATCTTGCGCTTGATATATACGAACCACATCTTGATAAATAGTAATTGCTTCAGTTGTCTTTTCCATTTTCTCAAGACAAAAAGCATAACGAATTTTAATATCAATCATGTCTTGCATGGACTCATCTTGCAGTACAAGCGCATACAAACGCTCTGCTTCAACGAAGTTCTCCTGCGCCACAGCTTTTCGAGCTTGGCGTAACATCACTGGAATATTCATATGTTACTTATTTGCACTCCCTAGCAACTCGGTATCATTGTGATGCAAGTCACTTTTAAAGCTTAGCGGAGCTTGAAGGAATATACTTCTGTTTTCAAGGTTAAATCGAGTTCAATATAAAGTCACTTCTTATTGAACAGTAAATTATCGACAAAAGGAAAACCTAAAGCATTTCTTTTTACGTACATAGATATAAACAGGTGATATTGGGTTATTTATTGTACCCATCTAAAATAAAGCCAAAACGCAAAGCAATGCACTTCACGGTGATATTGGGTTATTTATTGTACCCATCTAAAATACTGCGCCCCAAAGTGGTATGGAGTCATCCTGTTTGACTTTGAACTATCGCACAAAAAAGAGTGGCATTGAGTCACCCTGTTTGACTTTGAACTATCGCACAAAAAAGAGTGACATTGAGTCACTCTTTTTTGCTTGCTGGTACCGGGGACTGGACTCGAACCAGCACGGATTGCTCCACTACCCCCTCAAGGTAGCGTGTCTACCAATTTCACCACCCCGGCAATATATAAGTGATTTATTCAGCTGAGGGTAGGTTTTCCTCTGCTTTTTTCTCAAGCTGTTTGCTATCAAACACTGCATTATCTGCAGAAGAGCCAGTTGCAGGTATAGACTGTTCTTGCAGCACATCCGCAGACAAACCTTTATTCATCACTGAACCCACCTGCTGTTGTGAAAAGAACGCTAAACTCAAACTTGTGGTCATAAAAATAGTCGCTAATACACCTGTAGCTTTCACTAGAAATCCGCCTGAGCCAGATGCTCCAAATAAGGTTTGCGAGCTTCCACCACCCATTCCACCCATACCGCCTTCTTGTCCACGCTGCATTAATACAACAGCAATCAACAAAATAGCGACAATTATATGTATAGTTAGTAATACCGTTGTCATTTTTTCTCCTATGCTGCTACGCGAGCCGCAGCCGCAACAATTTCCATAAATGAGTCAGCTTTTAAGCTGGCTCCGCCAACCAAAGCACCATCAACACCTTGGCAGACCATCAAGCTTTCTGCATTGCCAGGGTTTACACTACCACCATACAATACTTTACATTTACGACCCAAACGTGCTAATTCCTCATGCACAAACGCATGTGTTTCAGAGACTTGCTCTGGTGATGCAGTTTTACCCGTACCAATTGCCCATACAGGTTCGTAAGCAACTACCAATGGCATATTCACATCTGTATCAGCCAATACTGACAACTGCTGTTTTAAAACTTCATTGGTTGTACCAGCTTCACGTTCTTCCAAGTGTTCACCTATACAAAACATCGGTACCAGCTCTGCATCCCAAGCTGCATCCAACTTCTTACGCAGCAATGTATTACCTTCATGCATAATATCTCTACGCTCAGAATGCCCTAGAATCACATATTTGCATCCTGCATCCTTCAACATCAACGGTGAAATCGAACCAGTAAAAGCACCGCTTTCTTCAAAGTACATATTCTCAGCACCCAATGTAACACCCTTTTCAGCAAAGGGTTTAGCTAATGGGTGAAGCAAGGTATAAGGAGGGCAAATCACCATTTCAACAGCATCAGCATTGGGGTTGCCTGTTAATGCATCAACAAAAGCCAAGCTTTCCTGAAGCAAACCATTCATTTTCCAGTTGCCTGCAATAATAAACTGTGTTGAATCACCCATGCCAATCTCCTTCAATATAAAACGTGGGCATGATAACTTCATAACCCATGATAGCAAGCATAGCCCTAGCTTGACTTGCTATGTACCTTATTTATTCATGGATTCAAAAAACTCTGCATTATTTTTGGTCGACTTAAGTTTATCTAACAAGAACTCCATAGCTCCCACTGTATCCATAGGTGAAATAATACGACGTAGCACCCACATTTTAGACAGTTCAGCAGGCTCAATCAGCAATTCTTCTTTGCGTGTACCACTGGATGCCACATCAATCGCAGGGAAAGTACGCTTAGCAACAAGCTGGCGATTCAAATGAATCTCCATATTACCTGTACCTTTAAACTCTTCAAAAATCACTTCATCCATACGACTACCTGTATCCACCAAGGCTGTAGCAATAATGGTTAAACTACCGCCACCTTCGATATTACGTGCCGCACCAAAGAAACGTTTAGGTCGATGCAATGCATTGGCATCCACACCACCTGACAACACCTTGCCCGAAGATGGTGATACAATATTATACGCTCTAGCCAAACGCGTAATCGAATCCAATAAAATGACCACGTCTTTGCCATGCTCCACCAAACGTTTCGCCCGTTCAATCAGCATTTCTGCCACTTGCACATGGCGTTGTGGTGGTTCATCAAATGTAGAGGAAACCACCTCACCTTTCACAGAGCGTTTCATATCGGTTACTTCTTCAGGGCGTTCATCAATCAATAAAACCATCAAATGAATTTCAGGGTGATTTACTTCAATCGCATGGGCAATGGCTTGCATCATCACTGTTTTACCTGTGCGTGGTGGTGCAACAAGAATACCACGTTGACCTTTACCAATCGGTGACACCAAATCAATTACACGACCCGTCATATCTTTACGTGTCGGGTCTTCAATTTCCATTTTGATACGTTCATCAGGGTAAACAGGTGTTAAGTTTTCAAACAACACCTTGTTTCTTGCCACTTCGGGTGCTTCATCATTGATAGAGATAACACTTTTAAGGGCAAAATATTTTTCACGACTGCGTGGCGCACGCACCTCACCTGCAATCAAATCACCTTTACGCAAATAACCACGGCGAATTTGCTGGTTAGATACATAAATATCATCTGTACCTGATACATAATTATCATCTGCAGTACGCAAAAAACCATAACCATCAGGTAAAAGCTCGAGCACACCTTCAGAAATTACCGTACCACCTCTCAAGCTATGCTCTTTAAGAATCGCAAACACTTGAGCTTGACGACGTTTACCCGCCATGTTTTCAATGCCTAATTCATCCGCTTTTTCCAAAAGTTCTGCTTGCGACATCGCAGATACTTCGCGCAAGTGTAAAGTTATACCTTCAAATTCATTGGAAATCGGTGCTTCCTCTTGCTGCTCTTTACGGCGGTTGTTTTTATGACCATTACGATTGTTTTTGTGCCCATTACGATTGTTTTTATGACCGTTGCGTTGTGGTCGTTGTTGCTGCTCTGCCTTTGTTTCTTCTGGTTTTGTTTCAGATGTATCTGCTTGTTGCTTCTCTGTAGGTGCTTCAGCATCAGCTTTTCTTTCTGCAGCTATTACTTCAACTTCTTTTTCAACTACTTTTTCTGTTGTTTTATCTTCGACCTTAGGCTCAACATCTTTTTTCACACGTCGTGTACGTTTAGCCTTAGGTTTCTCTTCAAGCTTATCTTCTGCATCAGCAATTGAAGTCGTTTCCTCAACCTTTTTCTTGCGCACTCTTTTCTTCGGTGCTGTCAAAGTTTCTGTATCCGTTCCATCAACAGTATTTTCTACTGCTTTCTTTTTGGTTGCACGAGGCTTGCGTACCGTTTTTTTCACAGGTTTAGCTTCAGTACTTTCCGCCTGATTCGATAATGGTTCAGTGGTTTCATCAGAAGACATAAATATTAAAACTCCAAAAGGTTATTGTATTCCCGATAACAGCGTACATGACAATATACTGCTTTTTATATGACCAAGGAAAATAAAAGATTTGTTCGGATACGGCTGCTATATATTTCATCGCACAACCATGTATTATAACTACAAGCGATTGCTATAAGTCACCCCTGCTCATGTCAAACAAAAAAGTGTTTTACCTATTGCAACACAGGTAAGTTCCAAGACATCTCACCCAAATCATCACGAACAGTCACACGTATGGCTAAGGGTTTAACATAAGGAGGAGCAGCTTGATTCCACACATTCTTCCAGCTTGACTTCGCATCCAAGACTTCCACATTAAAAGAATCCAGCTTTACCAACTCCCAAGTGATAGGTTCTGCATGCGTCCTTGCCCATGGACTTAATGCTTCACGCTTTAACTTATGCGTATCTTCATCAATCAGGTATCGAACTAAGGTCAAACCTGGGTACATAGGGTCACGAATCAATAGTTGTAGTTCATCAAAAGCATTTTCGCCACGGCTATCATTTTTGAGCACAACAATTGGCTTATTTTTATCTTCTGATGCACTTAAATAACTGACATCTCTACGCAATTGTTTGCCCAGCCACTGCTGTTCTTCCAACTGTGTTCTATGCTCTTTAATCATCATAAAGCCTTCACCTGCAGGGCCAAGAGCCGAAAAGGTTACTGCTGCAATCAAGGAAAACACCACAATTGCCAGCAACACTTCAATCAATGTAAAACCTTTCATCATGGTTTTACGTGATACAAAAACAAGGAAACATCGGGTTCACCAGCGTATGAAACCACTACATTTTGCCGCACAAACTTATCCAAGTCTGTTTTTTCCAGCGAGAGCTTCCATGTCATTTTCATGCCACGAGCTTCTACTTCACCCTCTCTTTCAGCAAGGTTAGTCGTAGCACCAACACGCTGTTGCTCTAAAACATTGGTTGCGACTTCAAGCATGGTCGAATGCGCCAACAAGCTACGCTGTGTATCCGCAGATAGCCCCAGTCGCCCAGCTAAAACTGACAAAGCCACCGCAGCAATACCCAAAGCAACCAAGGTTTCAATCAAGGTGAAACCTTGCTCATCCACCCATATTTTCATGGTTTATTTAAGACCCAAAACATCCTGCATATCATAACGCCCCGCTGGTTTATCAATCAACCACGAAGCTGCACGCACAGCACCTTTAGCAAACACCATGCGGTCTGAAGCAAAGTGATTAATTTCAATGCGCTCTTCATCAGCAATAAACATGGCTTTATGGTCACCAACAATATTACCGCCTCGCACCACAGAAAAACCAATCGTACCTACTTCACGTGCACCTGTAATGCCTTCTCTGCTATACACAGCCACATCATCAAAGTTTACATCGCGCCCTGCTGCCAAGGCTTTACCCATAGCCAAGGCAGTGCCCGATGGAGCATCGACTTTATGCTTATGATGCGCTTCATAAATTTCAGCATCATAATCAGTATTAAGTACGGCTGCTGCTTGTTGGATAAGATTTAAGGCAAGGTTTACACCCACCGAGTAATTGGCTGCCACCACAGTAGGCGTATGTTTTAATATCGCATCCAACTCGGCTTGCTGATTGGCATCAAAACCCGTTGTGCCAATCACCATTGCCATCGATTTCTCTGCCACCACTTTAGCGTGATTTAAGCAAGCCTCAGGGGCAGTAAAGTCAATCAACACATCCGCCTCATCACAAGCAGCCAAACTATCACACACTTGAATATCTAAAGCTGGAATACCTGCAAGCAAACCCACATCTTGACCCACTGCAGATGAACCCTCACGCTCTGTTGCACCCACCAAAGTTGCATCTTTTGCCTGTGCCACAGTACGCACCAACATGGTTCCCATGCGCCCTGATGCTCCTGAAATGATTACTCGCATAGCCAAACTCCCTTAACTTAGTTCTCACCTGCTAAGTCATCCCATAATTTTTTTGCTTTACCCAAAAATGAAGAGCGTTCTGGATAGACTTCATCACCTGTTTCTTTAGCAAAAGCTTTAAGTAACTCTTCTTGTCTTGCTGTCAATTTTTTAGGCACAGCAATCTGCACACGCACAAATAAGTCACCTTTTTGATGCACGCGAACATCTTTTACACCATGTCCACGCAAACGGAATACGCGACCACTCTCCGTACCTGCTGGAATTCGGATTTTCACTTTACCTTCCAATGTTGGTGCATCTACTTCTGCACCCAATGTTGCTTGTGGGAAAGTAATCGGCATTTCACAATGTAAGTCTGCACCATCACGCTCAAAAATAGCATGCTCCTTGATGCGCACCACAATAAACAAATCACCAGGTGCACCGCCTTGTGTACCTGCCTCACCTTCTCCAGCCACACGCACTTGTGCACCATCATACACACCAGCAGGAATTTTTACCTTCAAATTTTTCTTCACTTTCTTGCGACCTGTACCACCGCAAGAAACACATGGAGACTCAATTTTCTTACCCATACCCTGACAACTCGGGCATGTTCTACGCACCGCAAAGAACCCTTGTTGCATTTGCACTTGTCCATGCCCACCACAAGTAGAGCACGGCACAGGATTAGTGCCTGGTCTAGCACCAGAGCCACTACAAGTATCACATGATTCATGTTTAGGAATTTCAAGTTCTACTTCCTTACCTTTAGCAGCCTCTTCTAAGGTAATGGTTAAATTATAACGCAAGTCCGCACCTTGGTTATGCTGCTGGCCTCCGCCACCACCGCCAAAACCAAATGCATCACCAAACACGCTACCAAATAGGTCTCCAAAATCTTGATAAGCATGTGAGTTCTGAAAACCACCAGCACCAAAACCACCCATTTGATCATCAACACCAGCATGACCATATTGATCGTAACGCGCACGTTTTTCTTCATCTGCTAAGATTTCATATGCTTCCGTCACTTCACGGAAAGCTGCTGCTGCTTTTTCATCATCAGGGTTACGATCAGGGTGGTATTTCATCGCAAGCTTACGGTATGCGCGTTTAATATCATTCTTATCTGCGCCCTTATCAACACCTAATACATCGTAATAATCTCTTTTACTCACCCTACACTCCTAAAACTTTTTCTAACCCATCATGGCACAATTCATCATAAAAACATATAAAACACAAAAGGAGCAGAGCTTCTCAGCCCCGCTCCTTATGCTTACGCACCCAATAACAAGGGCTTATTTTTTACTGTTACTGTCATCCACCACTTCAGCATCAACAATTTCAGCATCCTGAACATCATCTTTTGCTGAAGCTTCTGGTGCTTCGGCTGTACCAGCATCTTGCTCACCTTGTTCAGCTTGCATTTTTTGGTACACAGCTTCACCAAGTTTCTGCGATTTTTTCGCCAAGTCTTCTTCAGCAGCTTTAATCGCATCAAAATCATCACCTTTGAGTGCTTCTTTTAATACTTCCAAAGCTTCTTTAATCGCAGTTACAGTGGCTTCATCCACAGCATCTGCATGCTCTTCCAAAGATTTCTCAGTGGCAAACACAAGCTGATCGGCACGGTTTTTCGCTTCAATATTTTCTTTCAACTTCGCATCTTCTTCAGCATGTGCTTCAGCATCTTGTTTCATGCGTTCAATTTCTTCCTCAGAAAGACCTGAACCTGCTTCAATACGAATCGAAGTTTCTTTGCCCGTACCTTTATCTTTGGCATGTACATGCAAAATACCATTAGCATCAATATCAAATGTCACTTCAATTTGCGGTGTACCACGTGGTGCAGGTGCAATACCTTCAAGGTTAAACAAGCCCAACTGTTTATTAGCTGAGAAAATTTCTCGCTCACCTTGCGCCACTTTAATGGTTACCGCAGTTTGGTTGTCTGCCGCAGTGGTATAAGTTTGCGATTTCTTGGTTGGAATGGTTGTGTTTTTCTCAATAATTTTATTGAACAAACCACCTTCCACTTCAATACCAAGCGATAATGGTGTCACATCAAGCAACAACACATCTTTGACATCACCAGTCAAAATCGCACCTTGAATCGCAGCACCAATCGCTACCACTTCATCAGGATTCACACCTTTATGCGGCTCAGTACCAAAGAATGCTTTCACTTTCTCTTGCACCAAAGGCATACGGGTTTGACCACCCACCAATACCACTTCGTGAATGTCGGAAGCTTTCACGCCCGCATCTTTTAATGCTGCTTTACATGGTTCTAGTGAACGCTCAACCAAATCACTCACTAATGATTCAAATTTTGCACGTGACACTTTAATCAACAAGTGTTTAGGTCCTGAAGCATCTGCCGTGATAAACGGTAGGTTCACTTCAGTTTGTTGACTTGAAGACAACTCAATTTTCGCTTTCTCTGCCGCTTCACGCAAGCGTTGCAATGCCAAAGTGTCTGTTGTTAAGTCAACACCATGCTCTTTTTTAAATTCATCAGCCAAATATTGAATCAATACTTGGTCAAAGTCTTCACCACCAAGGAATGTATCACCATTGGTTGCTTTCACTTCAAATACACCATCACCAATTTCAAGAATCGAAATATCGAATGTACCACCACCAAGGTCATACACTGCAATCAAGTGGTTTTCTTCAGTTTTATCCAAACCATATGCCAATGCTGCTGCTGTTGGCTCATTGACAATACGCAACACATTTAAACCTGCAATCGCACCAGCATCTTTGGTTGCTTGACGTTGTGAGTCATTAAAATACGCAGGCACTGTAATCACCGCATCTTTAACTTCTTCGCCCAAATAGTCTTCTGCAGTGGCTTTCATTTTTTGCAGGGTGATAGCTGAAATCTCTTGTGGACTCATTTTTTTACCATCGACTTCAACCCATGCATCACCATTGTCCGCCTTAACAATAGGATAAGACACCAAAGATTTATGATGCTTGGTTTCTTCTGAATCAAACTTACGACCAATCAAGCGTTTGACTGCATGAAATGTTTTTTCTGGGTTAGTTACCATTTGACGTTTTGCCGCAGCACCAACAAGGCGCTCATCTGCAGTAAAAGCAACCACTGAAGGTGTTGTATTATCGCCTTCACTGTTTGGGATAACTTTTGCTGTATCCCCTTCCATCACTGCCACACATGAATTTGTGGTTCCTAAATCAATACCAATTACTTTTGCCATTTTTCACTCCAACTTACATCTAGTCTCATAATATGCTTCACTTACTAAACTAGATAAGGGCAACAAAAAGGCTTTTCAACCCCCAACCATCATATTTAATGATTCAAGCCTCAAATCCTTATTTATCGTTGACGATGGCTTTGGATTGTTTCAATTTCTGCTTTAAACCAGTCTGGTTTCACCTGATTGGTTGCTGCTTGGATAACCTCTTGTAAAACTTGGGGATTTTTACAAACTTTACGCACTTCTGCTGATTGTTTTTCACTTAATTTAAGCATGCGCACAAAAGCATCTGCTGAATATTGGCTATGCATCACTTTATAATCCAACAACCATTTAACGGCTGCAGCCTGACGACAGGCTGCATTCTTCATATCCATTTCTTTGGCACTTAACTGAACTTTTGTTGCTGTTTGCTGGTTCACCGTTGTTGTTAACTGGGTATCATTCTCTTGTAAAAAGAACCAAGCCCCTGCAACTATCAAGCAAACAAGCACAGCAACCAATACATACATCATTTGTTGTTTCTTACGTTTGGCTTGCAGCGCAGCTAAGACTTGCGCTCCATCATCATCTTCATCCGACAAGTAGTCTTCTACAGCTTGGTCTTCATCGTTTACTTCTTTTGGTTCTTCTTCAGGCATGGTCAACGAAGGATCCCAACCACCCGTTGAAACAGCATCGTCTTCTTTTTTTTCTTCTAACCTTTTCCCACTATGGATAACAATCAAAAACTTTTCATGGCATGCTTTACAAGTTGTAAACTGCCCTGCTGCCGCCCTAATTTGCTCAGAAACTTCATAGCGTTTGCCACAATGCGTACATTGAATGTATTCCATAGCTTCTCCCCTTACCTCAAAGCTGTATTTTCCACACTAAGCTTTGGTTTCCTGCACACGAAGCGATTGTGCTATTTTATCCAATACACCATTGATAAAACCACGCGAAGGCTCATCGGCATAATCTCGTGTCAATTCCAAGGCTTCATTGATAATCACTTTATAAGGAATTTCCAAGCGTGTTTGCAACTCCCATGCTGCCATACGCAATATATTTAATTCAACATGAGCAATGCTGCGCAAACTTCTACCTTGCACTGCTTTTGCAATCAAAGCATCCAAAGCTTCCACTTGTTCTGTTACACCCATCACCATTTCACGGAAATAAGCTTCATCTTGTGCCTGACGCTCTTCTTGTTGAATACGGTCTGCCAAAATCGCAGGAATCATTGCTGCATCATTGCCACCATTATGCCAAGCATACAAAGCTTCAATCGCAGATTCTCGTGCCAAATGACGATTGGGTTGTTTTTGTTTTTTCGTTTGACTCACGCTTACTCCACCATGGGTTCTAAATTCTTTAATGCTTGGGCGACTTCGACTGCCGTTAAAGCTGCTTCAGCACCTTTATGCCCGTGTGCACCGCCTGTACGCGCTTGTGCTTGTTCCAATGTATCCACCGTCAACACACCATTACCGACACCAATATCACCGCGCTCTGCAATATGATTAATGGCATCCATTGCACCTTGGCATACATAGTCAAAATGTGCAGTACCACCACGAATCACACAGCCCAAACATACAATTACATCATAGGCATGTGACTTTGCCATGCGTTGCGCAATGGTGCCGATTTCTAATGCTCCCGCCACGCGAACAACTGTAATATTTTCATCACTTGCACCATGTTTCTTTAATGCCTCAACTGCACCATCGGTCAAAGCATTGGTGATACCTTCATTAAAACGTGCCGCCACAATACCAATACGAAAACCAGTTGCATCGACAGTGCCATCCAATGTTGGTGCATCAAGACTCATGAGATTCTCCAGTTTTCTGATCTAAGACATCAAACAAATGCCCCATTTTATCACGTTTGGTGGTTAAATAATGGATGTTGTCTTCATGAGCAAATGTACCCAGCTGCACACGCTCCACCACTTCCAAACCATAACCATCCAAAGCTACAATTTTTTTCGGATTATTGGTTAAAAGTTTCAATTTGCGTAAACCCAGTGAACGCAAAATTTGTGCACCAATACCATAATCTCTTAAATCTGCCTTAAAGCCTAACTTTTGGTTGGCCTCCACTGTGTCATGCCCTGCATCTTGCAATGAATATGCACGCAATTTGTTGAATAAACCAATACCACGTCCTTCTTGGCGCAAATACAACAACACACCCGTACCAGCTTCAGCAATTTGTTTCATTGCCGCATGAAGCTGTGAACCACAGTCACAACGGCGAGAAGTAAACACATCACCTGTTAAACACTCAGAGTGCACACGCACCAAACATGGCTCTTCAGCCGTGGGTT
>JALSZC010000083.1 GCA_027059605.1 Ghiorsea sp.
GTTTTTATTTACTGTACTGATAAATCATTGTGCAAGTACCATGTTTTGTAAGAGTAGCAGGTGAAGAGCGACTGAACACCAAAGGAGTTCAGATGTTTAGATTATTGATGATTACATTCTTTTTAGTACCAGCCCAATTATGGGCAGCAGAAACCATCACACTTACCCAAACAGCATGTCAATTTATTGAATCCGAATATGGCGACCAACATTATCAGGCTAATTCTTATACCGCCTGCGAAATCTTGAATCACAAGACGGAGGATAAACGCTTAGCAAAAGCCAAGGTGCTTAAGCTCAAAGCTGGGGAATATACCTTTCATGTTATCAACAAGGATGTGCCTTATGTGTTGGGCTTTTGGTTGCGCGGTGCTGGTTTGGCTAGGTTGAGGCTACCCTCTACGTCAGGTGGTGGTATCGAAACGGGTGGTTATAAGGATTATACCATTAAGCTTAAAGCAGGTGAATATGTGTATTCATGTCCACTCAACCCCACGCCCGATTACAAACTTGTCGTGTTACCTTAAGCTTTTATATGAGCCTACACTTTTACGCATTGAGAAACCTACAAACTCTAGCTATCTTCTCGCTTTAATTTGACATAAAAGGATTCAATACCATGACAAGAATGTTTAATTTCAGCGCAGGGCCTGCGATGTTACCAACTGCGGTTATCCAACGGGCGCAACAAGAAATGTTGGACTGGAACGGCTCTGGTATGTCGGTGATGGAAATGAGCCACCGTGGTAAAGAATATATGTCGATTGCGGGTAAAGCAGAGCAAGACTTGCGTGATGTGATGGCTATTCCAGACAATTATAAGGTACTTTTCTTGCAAGGCGGTGCGTCTTCGCAATTTGCTATGATTCCTTTGAACCTATTGGGTGATAAAACAAGTGCGGATTATATCAATACGGGTATGTGGTCAAAAAAAGCCATTGCTGAAGCCAAACGCTATTGTGATGTGAATATTGCAGCCGATACTTCTGACAATGGTTTTACAACTGTGCCAACACAAGCAGAACTCAAGCTTAACCCTGATGCGGCTTATGTTCATTATGTAGCCAATGAAACCATTGGTGGCGTTGAATTTGATTATATTCCAGATACGGGTGATGTGCCTTTGATTGCGGATATGTCTTCTACCATTCTTTCACGTCCTGTTGATGTATCTAAATTTGCCATGATTTATGCTGGTGCGCAGAAGAATATAGGTCCTGCGGGGCTATGCATTGTGATTATCCGTGATGATTTACTTGGCAAAGCAGCGGATAACACACCAACCATGTTTAATTATAAAGTGCATGCTGATAATGATTCTATGTATAATACACCACCGACTTACAGCTGGTATATGGCTGGTTTGGTCTTTGAATGGATTAAAGAGCAAGGCGGCTTGGAAGCCATGGCGAAAGTGAATAAACGCAAAGCTGAGAAGCTGTATGCAGTGATTGATAGCAGAGAGTTCTACGGCAGCCCAGTGGCGAAGAATGGTCGCTCTTGGATGAATGTACCGTTTACGCTGGCAGATGCTGATTTGGATGCTGCATTTCTTGAAGGTGCAGCAGAGCAAGGTTTGATAACCCTCAAAGGACACCGCTCTGTGGGCGGTATGCGCGCTAGTATTTATAATGCTATGCCTGAAGAAGGAGTGGATGCCTTGGTGGCTTATATGCAGGCATTTGCCAAACGCCAATCATCATAATTTAAAGCTATTTTTATATGCAAAGCATTTATTTCGTTTGACCTATGAGCCTAAGCTTATAGGCTTTCGCCGCAATCCGTTGCTGATTTTCTCAAACTGATGAGGTTGCATATACCACACCTATGGCTAACGGAGTATCATTGATGAAACCATCTTGTCCTAAAGTTTGGATTGCTGATGCAATGAGTGAACGTGCCATTTCGGTTTTTCAATCTCATGGCATTGAAGTCGATTATAAACCAGGTTTATCCGTTGAAGAACAAATTAAAATTGCAGGAAATTATGATGGCATTGCTGTGCGCTCATCGACCACACTTAAAGGTGATTTATTAGCTGCTGCAAAACATGTTAAAGTGATTGGTAGGGCAGGCATTGGTGTGGATAATATTGATGTGCAAACCTGCTCACGTCGTGGCATTGTAGTGATGAATACACCCTTTGGTAATACCATTACGACTGCAGAGTTGGCTGTTGCGCATATTGTTGCTGCAGCACGTCAAATTCCTCAAGCCACTGCTTCCACACGGGCTGGAAAATGGGAAAAGTCCAAGTTTATGGGCATGGAGCTTACAGGCAAAAAAGCTGGCGTGATTGGCGCGGGTAATATTGGTGCGATTGTGTGTGACCGCCTCAAAGGTTTGCACATGTCCGTGTATGTTTACGACCCCTTTATTTCTGATGAACGTGCTGCTGCTATGGGCGTGACCAAGGTGGCAAGCGTGGCAGAGCTTGCAGCTTTGGTTGATGTGTTGACGATTCATGTGCCTTTGATTGATGCTACACGGCATTTAATCAATGCAGAAATTTTGAAAAAAATGAAAAAAGGTTCGATTTTGGTCAACTGCGCACGGGGTGGCATTGTTGATGAAAAGGCATTGTATAAAGTCTGTAAATCTAAATATTTACGTGCTGCTGCTTTGGATGTGTTTGAAGAAGAACCTGCCAAAGAAAACCGTTTGTTTGCACTGGATAATGTGACATTTACACCACATATCGGTGCCTGTAGTGATGAAGCGCAAGAGAATGTTGCGGTGCAAGTGGCTGAGCAAATGTCGGACTATTTATTGACTGGAAGCATTAATAATGCAGTGAATGTACCATCATTGTCCGAAGAAGAAGCCAAAGCTTTGGCACCATTTATGGGGCTTGCAGGTGCCTTGGGTCAGTTTATGGGGCAGGTGATGCGCCCAGGTTATGATAAAATTGTGATTCGTTTTGAAGGTAAAGTCAGCAAACTAAATCGACCCCCCATTTTGAATACGATTTTACAAGGTTTGTTATCGCATAGCATGGATGAAGTGAATGCGGTGAACGTGCAAATGCTGGTTAAAGAGCGTGGTATTGAGCTTGAAGAGGTGGCGAGCGAAACATCTGACCATTTTTCCAGCTTGATGCGTTTGGAAGTATATGGTGATGAAGGTTACCGTTGCGTATCAGGCACAGTGTTTGATGGTACCAATCCACGTTTGGTGAGCATTGATAAATGTGAGCTAGAAATGACACCGCAGGGCAGGTTATTGTTTATTGAAAACAAAGACAAACCCGGTGTGATTGCAGATATTGGCTCGATATTGGCTGCTGCAAATATTAATATTGGTGACTTCCGTTTGGGTCGCCGTGAAGACATGGATGGGGCATTGGCATTGGTGTCGATTGATTCCGAACCTGCGCCCGAAGTGATTGAAAAATTAGAAGCTTTAGAAAACATAACCACGGTGCGTTATGTTGCCTTGGAGGCATTGTGAGTGTATTAAAACCTATCCTTGGTCTTGAGGATGCTTTTGGCGGACGTGCGATGGCACTTCGTCGGCTACAATTTCGTTTGTTTGAAATCTATACTGCTGCAGGTTTCTCTGAAGTGATTCCACCCTTGGTTGAACGCCCAGAAGCCTTAAGCTCTGGTGCTGGTCGTTTTTTGGCGGACCAAACAGTGGTCTTTTCAGACCCTGCTGATGCAGGTTTATTGGCGATTCGTCCTGATATGACACCGCAAATTGCCCGTATTGTGGCAACCCGTTTAAGCCATGAACCTGTGTTAAAACTTCACTATACAGGGCCTGTGATGTTGGCGCGTCCTGATGTGCGTACGGGTTCACGCCAGCAGTGGCAAACAGGTGTAGAATGTTTGGGTCTTGCTGGTGTGGAAGGTGATGTGGAAGTGATGCATTTGGCTGCTCTTTCTATGGAAGCCGCAGGTTTTGATGGTGCGATTTTGCAAGTGGGGCACATGGGTTT
>JALSZC010000084.1 GCA_027059605.1 Ghiorsea sp.
CCTGTTGAAGGACGTATGCAGGTTTCTACAGCAGCCAATCGTTTCACGCTTATCGATGATAGCTACAATGCAAATCCTGCTTCTATGCAAGCAGCATTGGATACGTTGGCAAGTTTATCGGGTTATCGTGTTGCAATCATTGGCGATATGTTGGAGTTGGGTGAACAAGCTGAAAAAATTCATCAACAGTTGGATTTGCATGATATTGATGAGGTGCTCACCGTTGGAAAACTGATGGGAAGTTTACAGGCTGTAAACCCTAAACATCGTATTCGTGTATTTCGAGATACAGAGGCATTGAGTGCTTGGTTGGAGAGTAAAGATTTCCCGCCACAAGCTAGTACTGTGTTAGTCAAAGCCTCACATGGTACAGGGTTGTATCGCATTGCAGCACAGTTAAAAGACAGGGGCCAGCATGTTATATAATTATTTATATCCACTGGCTGACCAATATTCATTCCTGAATATTTTTCAGTATATTACTTTCCGTGCAGCGTATGCTTTGATTACAGCATTGGTGTTAAGCTGGTTGTTTGGACCACTTTTTATTCGTTGGTTAAAATTGAATCAAAGTAAAGGACAACCGATTCGTGAAGATGGCCCTGAAAGCCATTTTTCTAAACAAGGTACACCAACCATGGGTGGCTTACTTATTCTTTCAACGCTCACCTTAAGTACGCTGCTTTGGGCTGATTTGAATAATATGTTTATTTGGTTGGCATTGATGGTGACTTTGGGTTATGGGTTGATTGGCTGGTTGGATGACCATTTAAAAATTAAACATGCTAATTCTGACGGTTTGGCAGGGCGGTGGAAACTGATATTGCAGCTACTATTTGGCGGCATTGCAGCTGTAGGTCTGATGCAAATGACAGACCCCATCGTAGATATTCCCATCATTAATTACCAATGGGATATGGGATATTGGTATATTTTATTTGTTGTTTTTGTATTGGTGGGTACATCGAATGCAGTCAATTTAACCGATGGACTGGATGGCTTAGCCGTTGCGCCTACCTTTATGGTTGCAACGGCTTTGGGTGTGGTGGTTTATGTGGCTGGGCATAGTGGCTTTGCTGAATATTTGCTGATTCCGTATGTGCCAGGGGCTGGTGAATTGGCGATATTTTGTGGTGCCTTGGTTGGTGCTTGCCTTGGTTTTTTATGGTTTAACACATACCCTGCACAAGTATTCATGGGTGATGTGGGAGCACTGGCTTTGGGTGGGGCATTGGCTTTTGTGGCTTGTGCGGTACATCAACAGTTTTTATTAGCGATTGCAGGTGGTTTGTTTGTTTTGGAAGCGGTGTCGGTGATGAT
Source organism: Ghiorsea sp. (assembly GCA_027059605.1). Classification (GTDB taxonomy): domain Bacteria; phylum Pseudomonadota; class Zetaproteobacteria; order Mariprofundales; family Mariprofundaceae; genus Ghiorsea. The sequence continues at coordinate 1,321 of JALSZC010000084.1, forward strand.
ACAGGTTGCATCGTTTAAAATGACGGGTAAACGCGTGTTCCGTATGGCTCCTATTCATCATCATTATGAACTTAAAGGTTGGGCAGAGCCAAAAATCATCGTTCGTTTTTGGATTATCACACTTATTTTAGCCTTGGTGGCATTGTCCACCTTGAAGTTGCGCTAATGAATAGCCCTCAACAAAAAGTCGCCGTAGTCGGCATGGGCAAAACGGGTTTGTCTGCAGTGCGTTATTTGCAACGCAAGCATATTGCCTGTGAATGTTTTGATGAAGCCAATGTGGCATTGCCTGAAGATATGCAAGATATTGTGTTGCATACAGGTGAGTTAAATGCGGAGCTTTTGGGTTCGTTTGATCGCGTTATTGTCAGCCCTGGTATTGATTGGCGACATCCTGCTTTGACAGCAGTGCGGGCGTGTGGTGTGCCTGTGCATGGCGATTTAGAAGAGTTTCTAAGGGAATATGTTGGCACATTGATTGCCGTCACAGGCACCAATGGTAAAACCACGGTGACCCAAATGGTTGCATTACTTTTGGAAACTTTGTCGGGTGGTTGTGATGCTGGAGGCAACATTGGTACACCGATGTTGGATTTGTTGGCGGATAAGCAGCCTGAACGTGTGGTGTTGGAGCTTTCGAGTTTTCAGCTAGAGCGGGCGCAAGGTTTGCATCCACATTTGGCGATTTTATTAAATATTCAACCTGACCATGCTGATATGCATGATTCACCACTTGCCTATAGAAAAGCAAAGATGCGTATGTTTGAGCATATGATTGTAGGTGATAAAGCCATGTTACCTTTGGATATGGCTTGGAAATCATTGGCAGATGATTTAACGCAGCGTGGTGTAAGTATTCGTTATTTTGGTGTGATGGATGAAAATGATACACAGGCAAACCAGTTGGCTGCGGGTGTATTGCACCAAGATGGGAAGCTAGACGAAGCCAAGATGTTTTGGACGCAAGATGCACAAAGGCAATACATTCCATGTAACCAATTGATGGTAAAAGGATTTCATCAGCAGCAAAATATTGCAGTGGCGGCACAAGTGGCAGCCGATTATGGTGTATCTAAGGCTGTCATTGAAGAGGCTATGATGAGTTTCCAAGGCTTGGAACATAGGCTTGAGTTTGTAGGAAATATTGCTGGTAAAGATTGGTTTAATGACTCTAAGGCAACCAATCCCGATGCAGCAGGTGCTGCACTTTCTTCTTTTGATAAAGTGGTTTGGATTTGTGGTGGTTTGCGCAAAGGGTTGGATTTGGATTCTTTAGTAGATACGGTAAAAAAACATGTAACTTTTGCATGTGTTGTTGGCAAAGATGCCAAAGCATATGAAAAAATGTTAAAACAAGCAGGTGTGCCATATAAGGTATCCAAAACAGTGCTGCAGGCAGTCAAAGATGCAGCCAAACAGGATTGTGATGCAGTGTTATTATCACCTGCTGCAGCCAGCCAAGATCAATTTAACAATTATGCAGAGCGTGGCGAAGTGTTTGTGAAGAGCATTCGGGAGCTGGCAGATGGTTAAGGTTAAACGTTTACCTATGGATCCCATGCTTTTATTAAGTGTGCTTGCCTTGCTATCGTTTAGTTTGATTATGGTGGGTAGTGCAAGTTTAGATGTGGCAGATGTACGTTATGGCTCTCCTTGGCATATTTTAGTGCGATGGTGTTTTTATATACCTGTTGGTTTAGTCGTGATGTGGATGGTTTCACGTGTTCAACCATCATGGTGGGAAGTATTGGTATTGCCTATGTTATTGGTAGGGTTTATTTTGCTTATCGCTGTGTTGGTGTTTGGCAATAGTATCAATGGTGCAACACGTTGGTTTTCTATCATGGGCATGACAGTGCAACCGATTGAATTCATTAAACCTGTTTTGGTACTGTATATTGCATATTACTTGGCGAATTTCCCCGATCGTTTGCAAAGTTTTGCACAGGGTATGATGCCCATGTTATTGGTGTTAAGTGTGATGGTTGGTTTGTTGTTAGCACAACCTGATTTTGGTAATGCTGTGTTATTGTTAGCGGCAAGCTTTTGTTTGTGGTTTGTGGGCGGTGTTCCAACCCGTCACTTATTGGGTTTGGTGGCGGCAGCGATACCATTATTAGCTGTGGTTGTGATGGCAGCACCTTATCGTGTTGCTCGTTTAACTTCTTTTGTTGACCCATGGGCAGATCGCTTTGGTAGTGGTTACCAGCTTGTACAATCGCAAATTGCCTTTGGTGTTGGCGGTGTGACAGGTGCAGGTTTAGGGCAAGGCGTACAAAAACTGTTTTATCTTCCTGAAAGTTTTACTGATTTTATTTCTGCTGTGATTGGTGAAGAGCTGGGTCTTGTTGGTATTTTAACGTTGATTTTGGTGTTTGCCATGCTTTGCTGGCGTGGTTTTATGATTGCTAAACATGCAGTTAAACCTTTTGAGCGTTTATTGGCATTGGGTTGCACGCTTTTATTGGCTTTGGCTTTCATTATTAATCTCGGTGCAGCCATGGGTATCTTTCCAACCAAGGGTATGCCTATGCCATTTATATCGTATGGTGGCAGTGCTTTGATTGGAGCATCTATTCTAGTGGGCTTGATTTTTTCAGTGCAACGACATCAGCC
>JALSZC010000085.1:0-2447 GCA_027059605.1 Ghiorsea sp.
TGTTGCTGTTCCGCATGAATCTGGCTATTTTCTTTCTCGTTTGCGTCCTGCATAGCTGCTAGCACTTCAGGTGTTACCATGACAGTATCATCTTCACCATTTACCACAGTATCTTGCATAGAATCTTGCTGGTTATCATCTAACTCAAGCTCGAAATCAAAATCTAATGTTGCAGCAACACCCCCTGATACATCTTGCTCGAATTCATCTGAAATAATATCTGCTATAGGCTCAACATCATCAGCATCAACCCTTCCCATATCTACAATAGAGTCATCCTCTAAATCTTGCCTCACCTTATTTTGAACCACTTCTTCTTTTTTATCCCATGTATCCAACATTGGATCAGTACTACTTTCTTTACTAGCAAACTGAAAGTCTTGAGCCGTAATATCAAAGCTTCCCGTTTCCGATAAGTCCAAAACAGGATCTGCTTCATCTATGCCCTGTTCATCCCCCATAAGTTGTTGATTTATTTTATCTACCTCAGCCTCATCAACCTTGCCCGCATAGCTAATCACTTTTTCATCTTGCAAATCATGCCAAGTATCTCGGTCAAAATACGAACAAAACCTATGCCATTGGTCATATTCATAAAGCCGTGAAAGGTTAAGCAATGTAAGGTTTCGCTCCATTACATTGTTCGACCCATGAAGTTTCTCTATCCACAAAGCTTGTATTCGTGGGCGTGAACTCTCTTTATCATCCATTAAAGCATAATATTTTTCTGCCTGCTCCCAATCTTTTTTATGCACAGCTTCTTCAAACAAGCTCGCATAATCATGCTTTACTTCTTCTGTTGTCACACTAGGCATATCTCCAGTTGAAATAACTTCCAACTCATGGTGATCGTGTGAACCCGACACATCATCACCTACCATACTATCATACTCATCCAAACCTACAGCTTGGCTATCATTCTCCTCAGCAACTTCATTTTTTTTCAGCACTGCAGGCATTTGATTTTCTATACTTTGATTACTTTCCACACCTTCTATATCATAATCAACCACTGGTTGTGTTACGTTTTGCTGGGCTTCAAACAATTTATTTTGCCATGTTTTCATTTGTTTTCTATAAAAGTAAGCCGCAAACAAAACAATATTTAACAGCAGTAAACCAAAAAACCAATACCAAGCATTTGAACCTGCTTCAGACACAGGCTTAGCTTGCATGCGAGATAAAGCTTCCACCTTACGTCGCAACTGCCCCAACTCTTTTGTTAGAGCTTCCATCTTAGTATCCATTCCATCCAGCCGCAGACCTGCTGTCATGGCTTGTTGATACATAGGCTCCAATTTGTCCAGACGCTGTAACACTTCTGGATTCATTGGTGGTGTTACCATATCTTCATGTAAGCCCAAAGATATTCGCCCACGAAATGATGGAGAACTGACTTGTTTATTTTGCGTAGGCAAAGAAGTTTTATCTACTTTCTTTTTGCTTTTCAGTTTTGTTTTTGTTGCATGCAACAATGCTTTTAAGCTTTGATAACGCCCAGAGTTCACAAACTGTTTTACAGCAGCATCATCTGGTACTTTTAAAAACTGACCTTTCTTAAGCTGGTTAATGTCCTGATTTACAAATGCTTCAGGGTTGGCATCAAACAATGCCAGCATGATTTGTTGATTCGACCAACGCTTATCTTTACGCAATCGGTATGCAATCTCACTCAAGCTGTCGCCATATTGCACTGGTCCATAGCTACTTCGCCTAGCCCAACCACCAGTATCTGCAAAAGATGTTGTTTTATGTTTCTTTGGTGCTTGTGCAAGCTCAGTTTCATTGCCTACAGGCTGTTGTGAAGCAGTATATTTTACTGCTTCATCAGGGCGATTCACCCATGCTGTTTTTTTGCTCGGCTGAATACCTGAAGCATCCAAAAAGAACTGCATTTTTTTATAAAAAATACCCCTGCCTCGTTGTACTTTTAATACCAGCACAAGAATAGCTTCATCAACAGCATAACTGGAATGAATATAAACTTCAGGTGTAGAGGAAGCAGCATTTTTTACATCAATACGAATGTCATGATACGATTGTGGTGGTGTTTGTTCTAAATTGAGGTATTCACTTGGTGTAGCCAATTGCACTTTAAATTGTTGTACTGTTTCCCCTTTTTCCATGATTAAAGGTACACGCACATCAAGTGGCTCACCCAAATGGCTATGTAAAGATGCCTGTCCAAAACCCATAGCAAATGCTTGCTGGGTATAAAACAACAAGGAAAACAATATCAAGACACACTTCTTCATCGGCGAAACCATACCCAAAAATAACAGATAAGCTATTGTTTTATATGACGCAATCACCCGAAGACAGTATTCAGTAATTTATATCACAATTCACTTTTCAAGTGCAAAGGCATGACAACCATTCTATCATCAGCCCATACTTGTATATGATTCATCATATCACTTTGGAGAAAAACACGTGAACACACTTAC
>JALSZC010000085.1:2547-3936 GCA_027059605.1 Ghiorsea sp.
CTTGTTTCCGACTTATCCTCACAACTCAATCAAACTAATCAGCAAAATGCACTGCTAGAGCAACGTGTTCAATATAAAGATGAGAAGCTCAAAGAATATGAAGCAGAAGAAATCAAAGCAAACACCCTTATCGAACAATTAAGAGAACAAAATACCCAATTACATACCAGCCTTGCCAAACTACAAACAGAATATGAACAAACACAAAAAAACCACGAAGAAAAACTAATCTTACTCAATGAAGCAAAAACCAAACTTAGCCAAGAGTTTAAGCTACTTGCCAACCAAATCTTTGAAGAAAAACAATCTAAAATGACGGCTTCCAGCAAAGAAACATTGGATCAAATCATCAAGCCTATGCAAAAAGACATATCTGATTTTAAACAACGTATGGAACAAGTGCATAAAGAAGACATTGAAGCACGCTCAGCACTTTCCCAGCACTTATCTCAACTTAAAGAGCTTAATGCACAAATGAGCCAAGACACGCTCAACTTAACCCAAGCACTCAAAGGGGATAGTAAAGCCCAAGGCAACTGGGGGGAAATGATTTTAGAAAAGCTTTTGGAAAGCAGTGGTCTGCGTGAGGGTCATGAATTCAAACGCGAGCAAACTTTTGTCAATGATGAAGGTAAACGTCAACGACCTGATGTCATTATTGATATGCCGGGCAACAAACAAGTTATTATTGATGCCAAAGTATCGTTGACAGATTATGAACGTGCCATGAGTAGCCAAGATGAGACCGTAAAACAACAGTTTATTCGCGCCCATTGTAAAAGTATTCAAGCCCACATCCAAACCTTAGCAAATAAACGTTACGATCATTTAGAGGGTATTCATTCGCCAGATTATGTGTTGATGTTTATGCCCATTGAAGCGGCTTATTTAATGGCGATTGAGGCAGATAGCAGTATTTTTAAAGCTGCTTTTGATAAACGTATTGCTGTGGTTACGCCATCCACATTATATGCTACCCTCAAGTTAATTGAACAACTTTGGCGCTATGAAAGGCAATCTGAAAATGTTGCTAAACTCACCAAACAAGCAGGCAACTTACATGATAAGTTTGTGGGTTTTATTGAAAGCTTTGAAGATATTCAAACACACATTAGCAGAGCGCAAAAGTCTTATGATAAAGCCTTAGGGCAGCTCAAAGATGGGCGTGGCAACTTGGTCAACCAAGTCAAAACCCTTGCCGACCTATCAGGCAAAGCAAAAAAAGAAATACCTAATCACCTGCTAGAAAATACTTCATCCATCAACAATGAAAAAGCATCATAAAAAACACCAATGGCTGCAATACCATCCAGTATTATAAAGCTTTCAGCCTAAGCAACATCATAACGCACCATATAAACAAAAAAAGCCACCCAGAGGTGGCTTTTA
>JALSZC010000086.1 GCA_027059605.1 Ghiorsea sp.
TCATTTCTATTTGATTGGACATGGATAAATTCTCCTGATTGTTGTTATAAAACTTTACAACAATTTAGAAAATTTTTACCCCATAAATATTTATCTTGCAACAGACCCATCTTGGTGAATTTATATTGTTGCCCATTGATATAGGCTGCACGATATCCACTACTAAAGCCTTGTTGTTGGATGCTTGCTCCCATCATTTCTGCCAGATAATCGATATTAAGAGAAAATCTTTCGTTGTTTCGGTCAATGGCATCCGTCAACATAATACACCGATTTTGTGTAGGTAATGAAATATGGGGCGCAAGCTGATGATCAAAAGTGATGATTAATGCTGGTGTTTTTGTATGGTGCTTGATTAAATACGAATTCACCGCATCAAAAATATACTCTTTGCGTAACTGAGTAACCAGAATAATAGGGTGTTTCGTGTGTTTAAGCCATGCGCTGCCAAGGCTCCATGCTGCATTTTCTATGATGGTCTGCACCTCGACATGTTCAGCAATACCAAGCACGTCTTTAAAGCAGGAAATTAGCTAATCAGAGCAAAAACCGTATAGCTGGATTTTATTAGCAGGAACCTCTACCCAGCCAGCTGTAGGGGAAAAATAGCAATTCTTCCCTTTATGGAATACAACATCAACAGAGTTTCCGTTGTGGTCACTCATGCTCTCAGTGTCATTGCGACTGACTATAGTTTTTAGTGCACCCATAGCAATTAGGCTACGACCAGACGCACCAAAATAATCTTCTAAATTCCGCCCGTTAATTGAAGATGTTGGGCTATCTATTATTCGACATAGTGTTATAATAGCGTCTTTGGATACGGGCATTAGATTTCTTCAACCAGCCCCCAGCGTTTGAGGTATTTATCGCCAATCAACTGTTCTTTAGCCGTTTTGCCTTTCAGATCGCAACCATTAGGCCATGTAATTTCGACTGGTAGAGTTTTACCACGACGATCAATACTGTCTGGTTTAAACCGGATAGATAATTTGGCTTTTGCAGGTAAGAACCCTGTGCGTAATGGGTCATGAGTAGCAAACCAGTCCCGAGACACTTCATGAATTGTTTTGGTTTCTTTTGCCGTAACAGTAGGCCTCACTTTATTCCCGCTATCCATGGGTTTTAGCTCCAACATCATCACCTTTACAATTTCTATTCCATCTTCCGGATCGGTTGGAAAATCATATGAGTGTAGCAATTTGGAAATGTCATATTTTTTCAAAGGAACACGCTGCGCTTCATCAAGGGGGCTCTGTAAAAGCGTAGCGGAAAATAGCTTTACCAATTCTTCGCGACATTCTCTGCCTTGTGAAATCACTTCGATAGCACCAGTTTTGGCTTCATAGGTGAGGGCCATTTCATAAACTGGTCGGCGAACCTTGGTGACCAGATCATTATTCTCAAAGGCCAAATAGCTGTCAGGTAAATCTTCCCGATAAATCATGACTTGCACCAACTCTATTGCGTCATATTCAAGGTCGGAGCGTGTTCTATTAAATATTTCAACTTTAAGCTTACCACCTGTACGAAAATAATCAGTGACCTGTTTTTCAAAATCGGCAATGTGCTGGTTATTCCGACTCACGTTTAAATCAATAGGGTCAAGAACCCCATCCCACATACGACCCTTACGATATTCATCAGCGTAGCGAATATCCTCGGCGCGTCTAAAAGCATCTGGTGACCTTAAAAAGACAAACAACGCTCGATCGTGAGCACTTTTAAGAGCAAGGTAGGTGGCGATATGTCCATCGGTAACTACTGAGAAGAGTGCCCTCTGACCAATCTCATCCGTCATCTCATGGATACGTTCAGCATCTATTTTGAGCATAGCCAACTCCGTATCCGTCATTTCATCCACTGCTTTTAATAGTGGTTTTACCAAATCTGATTCTTCATCATTCCAATTAACAAGTGCCGCAATTGGATGAGGCTTCTTATCGAAATATGCCCTTAATGAGGCACGAGGCGTCTTGCGAATGAATTGATTGATTGCTATGGCCATGGCGTTATATCTCCCTGCTTATCCCTTAATATTACGCGGATCATTACCATGACTATCGGAGCTGGCAATTTTTGCATCTTTGTTGTGAATGCGGAATTCGGTTTTTTGATTTCGGCTAATCTCACGACCAGCATCTATAGCTTCACGTTTAGTGTCATAATGGCCACTAGAGCGATCTTAACCTCCACGTTTTACATCCCATCCGCCACGTTGGCTATTGGGAACTATATGATGAGTTTCTGGACCTTTTTTCGGCATAATAAGCCTCCCTTCAGTTACTATTTTGTTCGACCTATATCGAACATATACTTTATATTTCTCTTGTCAAGCATAAAAATGTTCTTTATATATCGAACAAAGATATATAAACAGAGAACCCGTTAAGATTCGATTATGACAACGTCACTTGGTAAAAAATTAAAATATCATAGAAAAGATAAGGGCTATTCGCTTGATAAACTGGCTGAGCTTACAAATTCCAGTAAAAGTTATATTTGGGAGTTAGAAAATCGAGATGCACGAAGGCCATCGGCAGAAAAATTGACTAAAATAGCGCAAGCTCTTGGTGTCACCACTGATTATCTTTTAGATGACAAAGCAACGGCAGATGAAGGTGTTCTTCAGGAAGCTTTCTTCCGTAAGTTCAATCAGCTTGAGGAAGATGATAAAAAGAGAATTGAGCGGATGATTGATGATTGGGGGAAAAGGGATGGATCATCCTAACACACCACATGGGTGGGCAATACGTTTATCCCAAATCATCAAAGCGTATCATACAGCGCATGGAATGGAAGCATTTCCAATTGACGTGGCAAAAATTGCAAGTGAGTTTTCAAAACAGGTATTTCCTGATGCTCCCATTACTATGATTGAGGGGCAAAGTTTCAAAAAGTTTGAGGGTATGTTGGTACCGCACCCCAGCGGCAATGGTGAGTGGGGGATTATTTATAACGATTCCATCACATCCAAGGGCCGAATTAACTTTACGCTCGCGCATGAGTTGGGCCATTACCTGATGTACCGGCACCTAAATAGTGATGGCATCAAATGTATAACAAAAGACATGTACAAATGGGACTCTGACTATGGCCAGATGGAAGCCGAAGCGAATGTATTTGCGTCATTCTTGTTGATGCCACTGGATGATTTCAGACAGCAGATTGCGGGTGAACAAATCTCAATGGAATTAATGCAGCACCTCTCCAATAGGTACGGTGTGTCTATCAGTGCAGCCATTTTAAAGTGGTTAGATATTACAGAGAAACGCGCTATGATTGTGGTGGGTATAGATGGTTTTATTGACTGGGCATGGAGTAGCAAGCCATTGATTAAATCTGGGATATACTATCGCGCCAGGCAAGAAACCAAACCGTTGCCACCATTATCGCTTGCTGCTCGTAATGATACCACTGTCGACAATATTGCCGGCATTGAGCACCCTAAAAGGGGGTTTGGTTGGGTGATGAAAAAGTGCATGAGATGACTATTCTGGCACGTCAGGGGGAGATGACCATATCGTTGCTCATATACCCAAACGATGCGCCAAACAAATTGGAACTGGACGAAGATGAGCAAGAACCATTCGACAGTTTTGACAAATTCATGGAGTTCAATAAGCGCACGAATGGGTAATCCATTCTCTCACTTTATTGCGGTTTCACTTCCGCTTGCTTCCACAGTGCTTCCACGACACGGTTTCGAGACCAGCACACAATCAAGTGTTTTGATGTAACTATTTGAAATATAAAAGAAAAATTGGTTGCGGGGGTAGGATTTGAACCTACGACCTTCAGGTTATGAGCCTGACGAGCTACCGGGCTGCTCCACCCCGCGTCATATTAGTTATCTAAGACTTCTGGATAAGTCTTTCAATTAAAAATAATGTAATTAATTGAGTTAAGATATGTGCTTATATCCTTTGCT
>JALSZC010000087.1 GCA_027059605.1 Ghiorsea sp.
GGCATGTGTTGGAGCAGGTCGAGCCACCTTTGTTGCACCTTGCTTTGGAAAAGTCTGAGGGTAATCAGTTAAGGGTCGCGGATATGTTGGGTTTGAATCGCAACACTGTGCGTAAAATGCTCAAACATTACGACATCGACCCAAGCTACTACAAACGCTAAAAGATATTTTACCACGAAGAGCACGAAGTACACGAAGGGAAGAATAAAATAAAAAGTCATAGCAGTCTGGCTTAAGTGTCTCTAAGCTTTTTGTGAAAATGTGATTGATTTCTAGTCACTTCTAGCCAAAATATTATTTTCCTTCGTGTGCTTCGTAGTTATTATCCTCTGTGTAATTCTACAGTTAGGGTTGTCATTTCGAGCTTGTCGAGAAATCTATAGATACCTTTACACTGGTCGACATGACAGTGAGATGCTTCGACTGCGCTCAGCATGACATTTTCTCTTCATGTGCTTCGTGCTCTTCGTGGTTCAAGAAAAGAAAGCAAACCTGTTGCGAAGAAGTCCAAAGCCTGCCACGATTAGCACATGACTATTCAACTATCCAACCGCCTTTCCAAAGTTAAACCATCCGCCACACTCGCCATCACCGCCAAAGCCGCAGAATTGCGTGCAGCAGGCAAGAATATCATCTCGTTATCGGTGGGTGAGCCTGATTTTGAGACCCCGCAAGCAGCCAGAAAAGCTGGTATTGCAGCCATTGAAGAGGGTTTTACCCGCTACACCGCCGTACCCGGTATTCCAGAGCTGCGCAAAGAAATCGCAGCCAAGTTTAAGCGTGATAATGATTTGGATTACGCGCCTGAAAATATCTTGGTGAGCACAGGTGGTAAGCAGTGCATCTATAATCTGCTTATGGCAATCATCAATCCCGGTGATGAAGCGATTATCCCTGCGCCGTATTGGGTGAGTTATCCTGATATGGTGTTGTTGGCAGAAGGTGAGCCTGTGATTGTACCATGCCTTGCCGATGCGGATTTCAAATTGACTGCAGCGCAATTAGAAGCTGCGATTACACCCAAAACCAAGTTGCTCTTTATCAATTCACCATCCAACCCCACAGGTATGGCGTATTCCGCTGATGATCTTAAAGCTTTGGGTGAAGTGGTGCGCAAGCATCCCAATATCGTGGTGGCAACCGATGATATGTATGAAAAAATCATGTTTGATGGCAAGCAGTTTGCCACATTCGCCCAAGTAAACCCTGATTTAATCGACCGTACCGTCACGCTCAACGGCGTTTCCAAAGCTTATTGCATGACAGGCTGGCGCATTGGCTTCTGCGGCGCACCTGTAGAACTCATCAAAGCCATGAGCAAGATTCAAGGGCAGTCCACATCCAATCCATCATCCATTTCGCAAAAAGCAGCATTAGCCGCGCTTCAAGGGTCAACGGATGAGCTGGATGAAATGGTGCGCACCTATGAAACCCGCCGCACATGGCTTGTATCAGCCTTAAACGCGATTGATGGCATGGATTGCATCACGCCTGATGGCGCGTTTTATGTATTCCCCACCATAACCGATTGGTTGGGTAAAACCACACCCGAAGGTTTAACACTCACTGATGATGTGGTGGTATGTGAATGGTTGCTTGAAGCCGCAGGTGTCGCCCTAGTACCCGGCACAGCCTTTGGCTCACCGGGGCAAATCCGCTTTTCTTATGCCGTATCACAAGATACGCTAGAGGATGCAGTAAACCGTGTGGCTCAAGTAATAAAAAAAATAGCTTAAATGACTTTTTAACTAGGGGAGTGAGGAAAAAGATATTAAACATGCAAGATAATCACTCCGATCCTGAAGTCTTCTTTGCTCCTGAACTTAAAGGTACCCTGTCTCCACAAGATTTACTTAGATCTGAAGGGTCATGTGTATTTTCATTTTATGCTCCTGATGAGTGGCCAGAAGGGAGTTTTGTTAATGTTATTTTTAGCATAAAAACTGAGGGCTTTGTGTTTTCACTTAGCTTACAGAACAATATGTGGGTACTTGAGAGGAATGAAATTATAAACATTTTAACTCTTGAAGATTTAGATCAAAAAAATGAAATTAAGGTGATTGCTAGTTGGTCATATTCTCAGCTTACACTTGCTGCTGGGAAATCAGGGCAACCTAAAAAGACGAGTAAAGTACCTACAAAGCCAATATTGCCTCCTGTAAATTTAGTCCAGTGGTTTAGAAAACATAATTTAATTCCTAATAAGAAGTTTTCCGACCTAAGTGAGTTTCGCCAACAAGTGCACGCTGCCTTTGTAACAATCCCTCAAAAAATAAGAGAAAATGATGCATATAAAACATTTTGGAATATTGAATATGAGGGAAAAAAAATTAAAGAAAGAAAGCCTAAAAGTGAAACTGAATTACAACCATTTATAAGCTGTATGATTTCTGACCCAATGCTAGCTGCTGGTATTGAGGTTATTTCTGAGGCACATACTGGTGCAGGTAATGTGGACTTCTTACTTACAGGTGTGGTAAATGGTAAAATACAAAAGGTTTGTGTAGAGGTGAAGCTAGCTCACTCCACTAGCCTTGAAGATGGTTACTTCATCCAACTTCCTGAGTATATGAGGCATCATAATGCAGCTTTTGGTATTTACTATATTTTAAACTTTAAAGGGGATTGGTTTAATAAACCCCAATTTGATATTACTGATCAAGCGTCATTTTACTTGAGTTTATGTGAAAGAGAGAGAGACCTTCCTGAGAGAGATTCCATTAGAATATTTGAGTTAATGTTGGCTAAGCCCCCAACAGCAAGCAAGCGAAAAGAGTAAGTGTGAATTAATGAATTACACTGGGTATAAGGGGACGCTACCCTTTTAGCGACATTGTTGATATTTTGACAATATATTGTACAATTCACCTGTTGAGGTGATAGAAATGCAAAATATCAGTTATTCAGAAGCAAGGAATAGTCTTAAAACATTATGTGATGAAGTGCGTGAAAGCCATGAGCCTGCATTGATTACGCGCAAAGGTGGTGATGTGGTGCTGATTGGTGCAGAAGACTGGGAAGCTATCAATGAAACCTTGGCGATTACGGATATTCAAGGCGCTGTAGAACGCATTACCTCGGCATCCGACTACCAAACCCTAGAAAGCAATGATAAAGGCGGTCTGAAAGCATTAATTTGATTTCTTTTGTCAATGGATGCCCGATACAAGCACTCGGGCATGACGCTAATTTTCATGCTTAAACCCTATTTATCCAAGCAAGCTCGCCAACAAATCGCTAAACTATCCCGCAGCAACCCAAGGTTATTGGATGATGTGATTGGGGGTATTGCCAAACTAGTGCATGAACCGTTTACAGGTCTGCATCACCCCAAGCCATTGGTGGGTGCGCTCAAAGGCTTTTGGTCTCTACGCATTAATCGAAAAGATAGAATCGTGTATCAAGTTGAAGAAGACAAACTCATTATCGCATCCGTTGAAGGTCACTATGATGCCCGATGAAGTAAACAGTTGAGCGGATTACTTCAAAAACAGTAGTGAGATGCTATCTTTGCGATATGAATGATATTGATATGAACAAGCTACCTAAAATCGAAGTCTGCTTTGGCCCTGAATGTAGCGATAAAGGCAGCAGAGAGCTGGCTAAAGAGCTTGAAGGGCTGTTAGGCACAAAATGCATCATGGGCGATTGCCGAAGCCAGTGTGCCAATGCGCCGTTGGTGCTTGTGGCTAAACAAGGCGTGGTGACTGCCACAGTTGATAAAGTGCTGGCAAAAATCAAAAAGGTGCAGGAAGACGGCGAATAATGTCTAAGATGTCACGCCAGCGGTATATTATGCCTGATGATGTGAAGCAGGCTTTGGAGCAAGCTGGCGTGATGCCTGATTATTTGGCGAGACCAGACTACCAACAAAACGATTATATCGGCTGGATAACGCGTGCCAAACGCGATGAAACACGCA
>JALSZC010000088.1 GCA_027059605.1 Ghiorsea sp.
ATACAGCCCAGCTATCGCTATCATCCGAGCTGGATTGTTCTTGTACATTTTCACTTTGCACATGTTGTTTTTCTGGGTTTACTGGCTGTATTGTTTCTGTGTTCTTTTGTTGTTTTACTTCAACCTTGGTACGGTAAATATGCCAAGTTGGATAATTGTATACCCAATAACCCGCTGCTGCTGCCTGACCACACCAATAACCACCCCCATAGTAACCATAATTACTATATTCCCCATAATCGGCTGCATCCTTAGGGCAATCAATAGTTTGAATCAAATCAGTATAGGCACCAAATGCCGAACATTTTGGCACATGCGCCCAAACAGGCTGAATCCAAACACATAAACTCAGCATCCAAAGTATCAACTTCATACCAGCCTCCTCTGACATCAACAACACCCACTGACTGCTATAGTCCCCACCCTCATTTTACACTTAATCAGCTCTTTAGCCCACTTATTCATATATAATCATAGTCCAATAATTTAGGTTTTAGCAAACACAAAACATTTTAGAAAAACTTGAGTTACACATTATCCCCCCCCAAACGCCTACTTTTTATTGAGAACCCTGTTTAGTCCAAGTAATGAAACTGCACGTATTTTATTTTACAGAAGCTGGATGTTTCATCTTCATATACACCCCGCCCTGCTCCAATTCAGCCAGCATTTGCGCAATGCGTTTGCTTCGCGTTTCATCGCGTTTGGCGCGGGTTATCCAGCCAATATAATCGTTTTTTTGATAGTCTGGTCTCGCCAAGTAATCAGGCATCACTCCAGCTTGATCTAGCCTGTATTATTCGTAAATCGCCGTGATGATTGTGAGGATATTTGTTTACAACGGATTTCAAGGAAGCTGTGCGTAGCCGTGCATACGGACAGCTGACGAGGAGTTCGTTGTGAGCAAATGAACTAGCAAGGGCGCGGCAGCATTGATGAATAATGCAGGCTAAAAGCCTGCTTCACATCATCAGGCATAAGATACCGCTCACGCGACATTTTAGGCATGATTGCCGTCTTCCTGCACTTGTTTGATTTTAGCGAGCACTTTATCCACCGTGGCAGTCACCACACCTTGTTTAGCCACAAGCACCAACGGCGCATTCGCGCACTGGCTTCGGCAATCGCCCATAATGCATTTTGTGCCTAGCAACCCTTCAAGCTCTTTAGCCAGCTCTCGGCTGCCTTTATCGCTACATTCAGGGCCAAAGCATACTTCGATTTTGGGTAGCGTATTCATATCAATATCATTCATATCGCAAAGATAGCAGCTCATTGGTGTTTTTGAAGTAATCCGCTCAACTGTTTGTTTCAGTGGTCATCATAGTGACCTTCAACGGATGCGATAAGAAGCTTGTCTTCTTCAACTTGATACACGATTCTATCTTTTCGATTAATGCGTACAGACCAAAAGCCTTTGAGCGCACCCACCAATGGCTTGGGGCGATGCAGACCTGTAAACGGTTCATGCACCAGTTTGGCAATACCTCCAATCACATCATCCAATAACCTTGGGTTGCTGCGTGATAGTTTAGCGATTTGTTGGCGAGCTTGCTTGGATAAATAGGGTTTAAGCATCAATCAATGCTTGTAGTCCGTCTTTATCATTGCTTTCTAGGGTTTGGTAGTCGGATGCCGAAGTAATACGCTCTACAGCGCCTTGAATATCCGTAATTGCCAAGGTTTCATTGATAGCTTCCCAGTCTTCTGCGCTAATCAGCACCACATCACCACCTTTGCGCGTAATCAACGCAGGCTCATGGCTTTCCCGCACTTCATCACATAATGTTTTAAGACTATTCCTTGCTTCTGAATAACTGATATTTTGCATTTCTATCACCTCGATAGACAAACTGTACAATATATTGGCAAAATATCAATAATGACACTAAAAGAGTAGCGTCCCCTTATTCTCGGAAACAAGCACTCAACTGATTTATGATTGAGTTCGAAGATCGGCTAACCGACTTCGTCTAAATCATGAAATGGCAGATACACAAAACTGTTTACACTCTCAAAACACAAGGTCTGCTAGTCTAGAGCCTTCTTTATATTGTCTTTAAGCTTTTTTGCTAGCTGAAGTTCCTTTAGAAAGTTTAATCTCAAATATTCTAATCTTTTCTAACTCTGGAATAGAGTGATCTCTTTCTTTAACCCCAAGATAAAAAGAAGCACTATCCGTTAATTTAAAAGTAGGCTCATTGAACCAATTTCCACAAAAGTTCATTATACAATATATTCCAAATGTTGCATTATGTGATCTCATATACTTGGGAAGTTGGCTAAAATAGCCATGCTCTAAATCCTTTGAGTGGGCTAACTTCACTTCAAGACAAATTTTTTCTATTTTACCATTGATTGAGGCAAGGAATAAAAAATCTACATTTCCTGAGCCATTATGAGGCTCGGCAACCACTTCAATCCCCCCCGCCAACATTTGATCGTGCAAAAAACAATGAATCAATGGCTGTAGTTCAACCTCTTTCTTAGGCGTTATTTGATCAATTTTATTTCCTTTATATGAAATATTCCAAAATGATTTATAAGCATCTGCTTCTTCTATTTTCTGTGAAATAGTAGTTAAAGCATCATGAACTCTCCTACGAAAATCTTGTGAATCAGGTATGCTTTTAACAGGAAGTAAATTATTTCTTCTAGCCCATTGTATAAGTTCAATAGGCGGCACTGTCGCTATGGTTGGAGCCTTACTAGTTTTCTTTTCTTCTCCACTTTTACCTGCAGAAATTGATATGTAATTATGAGTCCACGAAACAAGAACCTTAATACTTGATGATAAGTCAATGCCATCTAAGGTTAGTGTATTCACTGTATTATTTCTTTGAACTACGAACCCATTATTTATGTGAGCTAAAGCAAAACAAAAGTCATTAGACACAATCTTCAAAAGCGTATATGCATCGTCGCTAGGTGGGGCCTCTTGTGAAACCTCAAAAGAAAAAACTAAACATCCTTCTGTCTTAAGAAAATCTAAGCAGGATAAGTAACCATCAAATATATCTGCAAAGAAAACCTCAGTTTCAGGCTGTTCTAAAGTCATTATGGTCAAAGAACGGTTTAGCAGTTAAGTAGCTTAGATACTGCTTTAGCCACACGATTCACCGCATCTTCCAACGTATCTTGCGAGACAGCATAAGAAAAGCGGATTTGCCCCGGTGAGCCAAAGGCTGTGCCGGGCACAAGCGCTACACCTGCGGCTTCAAGCAACCATTCACATACCATCACATCATCAGTAAGCGTGATGCCTTGGGGCGTGGTCTTGCCCAACCAATCCGTGATGCTGGGAAACACATAAAACGCGCCATCAGGCGTGATGCAATCCATGCCATCAATAGCGTTTAAAGCTGATACAAGCCATGTGCGGCGGGTTTCATAGGTGCGCACCATTTCATCCAATTCATCGGTTGGCCCTTGCAGCGCTGCTAAGGCTGCTTTTTGCGAAATGGATGATGGGTTGGATGTGGATTGGCCTTGAATCTTGCTCATGGCCTTGATTAAATCCACAGGAGCAGCGCAAAAGCCAATGCGCCAGCCTGTCATGCAATAAGCTTTAGAAACACCGTTCAGCGTGACGGTGCGATCCATCAAATCAGGGTTCACTTGAGCGAATGTGGCAAACTGCTTGCCATCAAACATGATTTTTTCATACATATCATCGGTTGCCACCACGATATTTGGATGTTTGCGCACCACTTCACCCAAAGCTTTGAGGTCATCAGCGGAATACGCCATGCCTGTAGGATTGGATGGTGAATTGATAAAGAGCAGCTTGGTTTTTGGCGTAATCGCAGCTTCCAGTTGCGCGGCAGTCAATTTGAAATCGGCATCGGCAAGGCATGGCACAATCACAGGCTCACCCTCAGCGAGCAACACCATATCAGGATAAC
>JALSZC010000089.1 GCA_027059605.1 Ghiorsea sp.
TTTGCACATAGTTTATTGATGTCTAAACCTTTTCACCCCGATTCTTTACAAGAAAATATCGAGGCTTTTTTACACTAAAAGGGAGTTGTGCTCCTCATAAGAAGAGCACATGTTTGTTTTATGAAACGCCAATACCTTCACGCCATGCAAGAATAAGACGAAACTCTTCATTGGTAAGTTCAACTTCTAAGTCGTCCTTAATTTCAGAGAGTGAGGCATAAGGATCAGCATCCTTAAGCTCATCCATGGCTTGCTTGAAACGCTCTTCACCAATAATATCTTTCACTTCGATATAGTGGGCTGCACGCACCAAAGCAATAAAGTGGTTCAAAATTGTTTTTTGACTCACGCCTTGTTCGGCTGCGATTTCGTCCAGTGATTTTCCAGACTTATACAAGTTCCAAGTATAAAGCTGAGCATCATTTGCCGATGGACCTTTAGCAAGCAATACAGGCTTATTATCTGACACGGATTTTTTCGATGACTTTTTACCAACATGTGAACGAATCACTTCCAAGAAAGCATCACCATAGGTTTCAATTTTATGTTTTCCCATGCCGCTAACTAATGTAAACGGGTCATCTTTGTCATTAATATTGCCTAGCTGACTTAGTTCTGTGAGTGTCACATCACTAAATAAAGTGTGCGGTGCCACATTTTCCTTTTCAGCAAGTTCGGCTCTGAGTTCAACAAGTTTTTTGAACAAGTTGTTGTCTTTAGCGATTGAGAAACGTTTGAGTTTACGTTTAATACCTGGCTGGTATTTGGCAAGAATGACAGCTTGTTCCTTCTCTAACAATGATGCCGCCATTTCAGTGGGTACCAATGCTGCACGTCGTGAAATATCTTGGTTGTAATAGCCACGATGCACAAGTTGACGTACAATCGATGTCCATTCATCGGCATTGATATCTTTGCCTGTACCGTGACAAGGCAGTTCATCATGTTTTTTCTCTAAAATACGCTTGCTCTTAGAGCCACGAAGCACATCCACGATATAACCTACAGCATAATCACCATTTAGCTCTTCAACGGCTTTGGCGACCATATATGCAAGTTCTCTAGCATCGTATGTTTCTGGCGGGTCTAAACAAACATCACAGTTGCCACAGTCATCTTTTAGGTACTCATTGAAATAACCTAATAAAACTTTGCGGCGACAGGTTAATGATTCTGCTAATGAAATCATGCTGTTAAGCTTGTGTACTTCCACACGTCTTTGGTCAGGATTTTCAACATTTTCAATCAAACGACGCACCAAGTTGACATCACCAGAGCCGTATAAAAGCATGGCTTCAGATTCCAAACCATCACGCCCTGCACGACCTGTTTCTTGGTAGTATGATTCCATAGACTTGGGTAAATCATGGTGAATTACAAAGCGAACATTAGGTTTGTCCACACCCATACCAAAGGCGATGGTTGCCACAATCACTTTCACACGGTCGCGCAAGAAATCATCTTGGACTTTTTCACGCACACGACCTGGCATACCTGCATGGTATGCTGAAGCACGAATACCATGGCGTTGTAAGTTGACCGCCATTTCTTCCACACGTTTGCGAGATAAACAATAAATAATACCCGAGCAATCTTTCCAATCATCCAAGAATTGAAGAACTTGGGTGAGGGGTTGACGTTTTTCTGCAATTAAATAACGAATATTTGGACGGTCAAAGCTGGATACATAGCGTTTTGCTCGGCGCATACCCAGTCGTTTTACAATATCGTCACGAGTATGAATATCGGCTGTTGCGGTGAGTGCAATCATGGGCACATCAGGGAAGTTTTCACGCAGTTCGCCCAAGCGCACATATTCAGGGCGGAAATCATGTCCCCATTGTGATACACAGTGGGCTTCATCAACGGCGAATAACGCAACTTTTACTTTCTCTAGGCGAGAAAGGAATGCTTTGGTTAATAGACGCTCTGGTGCGACATATAATAAGTCGAGTTCACCACTTTCAAATTTTTCCATCACCTCTTTGGCTTCAGCAGCTTTGAGGGAGGAGTTATAGTATGCTGCGGATACACCACAGCGGTTGAGCGCATCGACCTGATCTTTCATCAATGAAATCAGTGGTGAAATGACAATGCCTGTGCCTTCGCGCATGATGGATGGAATTTGGTAGCATAAAGATTTACCTCCACCTGTTGGCATCAATACGAAGGCATCTTTGCCATCGAGCACTGAGCATATCACTTCCTCTTGTGGGGGGCGGAATTCATCGTATCCGAATGTTTCTTTTAATACATTTTTTGCTTGTTGTTTAACTTTCTTCGTTGCCATTTAGTCATTTCAACATGAAGCAAGAAAGCATGCAAGTTAAAATTTTTTCATATACTAAATACTTTTACATATAACACAGTTTCGCCCTGCTTTTTTTGCTTCATAGAGGGCTTCATCTGCAACATGGATAAAATCACGGGAGTGGTGTTTAATCATGGGTGATGTTGTAACAATGCCTAAGCTAATGGTTAGCACATCGCAGGTTGAAGATTGTTTGTGCTCTAATTGAAGGGAAAGTACATTTTTGCGTAGGCGGTCTGCAAGTAACATTGCTCCTTCACCATGGGTGTTGGGTAACAATGCAACAAACTCTTCACCGCCATAACGAGCCAGTAGGTCTGTGGGGCGTTGTAGGGTGTTTTTGAGTGCTTGGGCAACTTCTTTAAGGCAATCATCTCCTGCTAAATGTCCATAAAAATCATTGTATTGTTTAAAGTGGTCAATATCGATGAAAATTAAGGATAGGGGTGTAGTTTCACGCATAGCTCGTTGCCATTCTACTTCAAAATACTGGTCAAAAGAGCGACGGTTGGGTATTTCTGTTAAGCTGTCTTCAAGGGATGAACGCTCCAGCTTTTCAATCACTTGTTTTAATTTCTTTTTGTTCTCTAACAGTGATTGGTACATGGCTTCGCGCTCTAAGTGGTCGATATATGAGCGGGTGTGGTAGCGTAAACGTAGGACTAATTCCATTTTATCGGGCATTTTTAGCAAATAGTCATTGGCTCCAAGCTCAAAAGCTTTTTTGTGGGATTCAATGTGGATATCCATGGTAAGAATAAGCACTGGAATATCTTGGGTGGCTTCATGGCTTTGGAGTTGTTGCAGTATATCAAAGCCATCCATGATGGGCATATGTAAATCCAAAAGAATAACGGTAGGGCCAATGTTTAATATTTGTTCAAGGGCAATTTGAGGGTCATTGCATTCATGATAATCAATATGTGGTGTGTGTTTTAGCATCTTTTTAACCGATTTGGTTACACTGCGTTGGTCATCAAGATAAAAGACAGTGACAGGGTACTGGCTCCAATCTTGTTTGCTACTGACCATATATACACCTCACTGCATTGCTATATGATGATAGCTACGCAATGATGATGCCAAATAATAAGGGTATTATGTTTTGCTATGATTGGTGATGCCGAAAGGGATGTGTACCATGGGAATATTACCAAGTTTTGATTGTAAGTGATTCTTTTGGTCATCGAAAAACATGTGTGGTTTTAGGGTGTTAAGGATATGTTCTTTTTTCATGCCACCCAAGAAAAAGGTTTCGTTGGCACTGACCCCCCAGTCTTCCAAGGTGGTAATCACCCGCTCATGCGTGGGTGCGCTTCGGGCGGTGATAATACTGGTACGAATAATGCGTTGATATGATGAATCTTTGGCTTCTTCTTTAGCTTCTAGTGCTTGTAGAGCTGATAATTTTCTGAATAGGTCAGCAAGCGGACCAGGGTTGTGGGGTTTGAGTTTATTGTTGATTTCATGTTGAACAAATTCATCAAGTTGACCATCTTGAAATACAGATTCCGCTTCATCATCAGCAATCACACCATCAAAATCAAAGGCAATGCGCAATTCATGGTCATCG
>JALSZC010000090.1 GCA_027059605.1 Ghiorsea sp.
TGATAATTTCTTTTTCCGTGTTGATGGCAACAGAGAGTACACCAAGCAATTCTTGTACACCAAAACCATGCCCATAATGAATGGTTGCACCTTGTGCGCCAGCATCTTGGGCAGCTTTAAGCACTGCTTTAGCTCGACCGCGCTGTACAATACAAGTGATAAGAAATACATCAGTTAACACATTGATATGTTGGATACTCATGCTAAATCTCCTTCAATTTGGCGTTCATTTTTAAGGTGTTTTCTGTGAATTTGATATTGTACCCATAAACCAGTAATGAGCACAGTTAAAATAGGACCAATGGACGCAAGGGATAAAATACCAAAACCTTCAATAGCATTCACAGCATTACCCAAACCTAGCCCCATGGCGAGAACCAATGGCACGGTGACAGGCCCTGTGGTAACACCTGCACTGTCCCATGCGACATTAACAAACTCTTCTGTTGAAAACCAAGTTAATATCAAGGCTAAACCATATAAAGGAATTAAAAACCATGATAGCGGTAGCCCTAAAACAATTTTTACAACACCAAGTGCAATGCCACATGCCACGCCAAAAGCGACAGCGTAAATGAGTAGTTTCTTTTCAAAAGCACCATTGGTTAAAGTTTCCACAGTATTACCCAGTGCGTTGAGTGCAGGTTCAGCAACTGTTGCTCCAAACCCAAGTATCCAGGCAAAAACCAATGCAATAGTGAAACCAATGCTCCATGAATAGATGGGTGATTCCTTCACACCTTCAATCATTGCAAATGCAGATGATAAGCGTGCTCCAGCTTGCTCTCCGAGTAGCGATAAACCAAAGCGAAGCCCAATGTTAAAAATAATCATACCCAGCACGCATAAAATGATGCCATACACGATAATACCTGGTGTAGGTAGTTTTTCTCGTAATACTAGGCGTAAGACCAACATTAAAAAGACAACCAGTGGTACGATAGCCTGTAGTCCTGATAAAATTTCTGTGCTGGGGCTTGTTTGATACCAAGCAGGTACAGTTTTTGATGCTAGGTGTGTACTATGTAGTGCAGCGTCAATAATAGCTTCGGGGGTAGTGGTTGAAGCGACAAAAATGGTGAGCAGCATAACACCAATAATGGGAAATAAAGATGCAAGTGTAACAATACCAAAGCCTGATAATGCGCTGCTGCCACGACCTGCCGTTGAAGCAATGCCAATACCAAGGGCTAAGACCAAGGGTACGGTAACAGGACCTGTGGTGACAGCACCACAATCCCAGGCTAACCCTAAAACTTTTGCTAACTCATCATCTTGCATTAACCATATGGTAAGTAATAAGGCAGGGGTTAGTGAGCTATAAATAAATGGTTTGAGGCTCCAACCGTATAATAGACGTAATGTGCCCAGCACAACGGCAAAACCGACACCTAAACCAACAATCAGCACCAATGTACCGCTCCACTCATTAAGCATGGTATATAGGTAAGGTGCATTTTGTACTTTAAGGATGCTGCCCGCAGCTTGCAGCGCACCAATAGCTGGTTCAGCAAATGTCACACCTATACCAAGCATGAAGGCAATCATTAGTACGATAGGTAATGAAACTTTGGCAGGCAAGTTTTGACCTATGACTTCACCAAAAGGCATCAATCCTTTACCTAAACCCTCCATAAAGAGCATCAAACCGATGATGACAGCGAGCAAGCCTGAAGCAATCATCACTGGCGTACTTACAGTTTGATTAAGCACGAGAATTTGAAAAAGAACCAAATACATGGCAAGAGGAATCACAGCTTTGGCTTGTTCAAGGAAACGGCTGCTGATGTAGGGCGCGAGCAGACGGTATATATCAATGCCACGTAAGGACACACAGTTTTGTTTGTTTGTACTTTTTTTAAATGCCTGTTGTTTCTTAGCAAAATCATTAAAGCTAATGATATTTTGACGCAAGGAAATATGACGAATCAATTTGCCATAGCGAATCCTTTGACCTTGCTCAGGAATATTGCTCTTGTCTGGCATTTATTGATCCTTAGTAGTAAGAGTATGTGTTTTGCCGATACTTTTTTGCTTGATGAGTAGTAAGGTTGGTAGCAATAAGAGCCATATCCATAATGCGTATGTATGATTTGCAGTAGTTAAACACCCACCACTACTACTGTTACTAATTGATGTAGTGGAAATGTTATTGCTACTAAGCGTTGGTAATGGTGGGGTTACACCATCGGTTAACTGCCATGTCATACTATCATCAATTGCTGAAGCATTTGAAATCACAAAGGTTGCTTTAGATAACCCAGCTGGGGCGGTCCATATACCTTGCCCTGCATTTAAAGGTATTGCGGTAATCGTATAAGTTCCACCAGCTACATTTTGGCTAAGTACGCTAAGTTTTGCTGTACCAGTTGTGGTAAATGTATAAGTGCCTACAGGGTTTTGAATTAACTCATATACTGTAGATAAATGTTTTTGATTGCCTGAAAAGGGTTGAAGCACAGTAGAAGCATTGCTGCTTATATTGGCACCACCTTGAAACAGATTATCGCCCCAAGCAATAGGATAATCAGCACCATTTTGGTATTGGCTAGTGTCGATGTTCCATATACCAAACTCATGGAATGCAGTTGCAAGTGAGGAACCTATGTTTTGTAGTGATGCATCCATGGCTGCGTAAGTATTGTTTCCTGCTGTTTGCCCCATGGTTGTAAGTATGTTTCTGATGAGTGCATCACCATGTTTATCGGATAAATAGCGTATCCAGAGAAATCGCCCATATTGTTCTAGCCCTGATCGGGTAAGCCCAAAGGAATCAAGGGGTAGCTCGGGATAATCCTGGCTGCCTGATTCGCGTAAACCATTGCCATTATGATCAACACTAATCGTTTCGCCAACGTCATACTGACCATTGCCATTAGCATCTATATAAACATCACCAATATATTGCAGGTTATCTTTGATGGCTGGGTAAACCTTATCTTCCATCCATGTGCTTAAAGACTCTAATGTGGCAGGGAATTCTTGGTTGTCGTATCCACTTTGGATACTATGAAAGAATTCATGAGCCAGTGTAACTTGTGCTGGGGTCAGTGTATTGGGGTAACCAAATTGTTGGCTTGCAAAGTCATTGTCTAAGACCATATGGGTATAAATAGTGTTTGGATATGGTGTGCCTGTCAGGGTTTGTGGGTCGCCTGTTACATAACCATAAATGCCAACAGCACCAACATCTAAAAGATAAATATCATATTTAGCATCACCGCCTAATGTACCATCCGATGGTGGGGCAGTATAACCCATGGTTGTGATTTCTTGTGTCCAAACCTTTTCTGCTTCTGTAGCAAGTTGAGCGACAAATGCAGCATTGGCTCGGTTAGCATCATTGGGGTATGCCACATCATCTAAATAATGAAACAAGAAATGTGTGGTTGCTAGGGTTGAAAGGTTTGGTATTTGCGTAGCAGTATAAAAGCTTACGCCCGATGGTGGGCTACCGACACCATTATCAGGGCGCATTAGCCAAGGGTTTACCAAAGCTTGGGTTTCAGGGCTTAGCTGTTTCCAGTTTTGTTGGGCAAGCATAAGTATGGGGGTGAGCGAGCGGGTTGGTACTGGCTGTGTGATAGCACCTGTTGCAGGTGTGTTTAGCGATTGAAAAAAAGAAGCAATAGTTTGCTCGGGTATATTTTGAGCGCAGGCAGAAGTGTAGCCTATAAAAGATAAACAAATGCTAAGGTAAAAATATTGAAAAAAACGCATAAAAATCTTCCTTTTATTCAAGCATGGATTAAAGCTTAGATGTTTTCTTTCTGAATTTGAAGTAAAATTGGTGCTTTAGGACGTTGTGGTACACGAATTTGTTCGAGCTTAAAGCTAATGTTATGTAAATGTTTGGCTTGAAGCCAGGTGGTTACCTG
>JALSZC010000091.1 GCA_027059605.1 Ghiorsea sp.
GGGTCTGGTTTTCCACGTTGCCATAGATAATACATCAATGGTGTGACAAACAGTGTAAGAATCGTTGCAGCAATGGTACCAAACGCCATGGATACACCTAAACCACCAAATACAGGGTCAGTCATCATGATGGATGTGCCAGCGACCACAGCAATGGCTGTTAGTAGGATAGGACGAGCACGTACAGCACCAGCTTCAAGCACGGATGTTTTTAAATCATGCCCTGCTTTGCGGTATTCAAGGATGAAATCAATAAGCAAGGTTGAATTTCGTACCACAATCCCCGCCAGTGCAATCATCCCAATCATGGATGTAGCGGTGAAGGGCTGTCCCATGATGGCATGACCTGGGAAAATACCAATCATGGTCAATGCTGTGGGTGCCATCACCAACATGGGTAGAATAAACTGACCATAATAGGCGACCATTAATAGGTAAATTAACACCATAGCCACGATAAATGCAGCACCTAGGTCGCGGAATACATCCAGTGTTAGGCGCATTTCACCATCCCATAGCATATGATAACCAAAGGTGTCTTCAGGGGCTGTATCCGTAAAACGCATACCACCTGTTTTCAGTTCAACACCTGCCAGTTTTTGACCATCGACTTTACTGTCAATATCCAGTAAAGAATAGACTTGTGAACCCTGTTTTGGTTCAGCAGATACATAGACTACAGTGTGTCCATCTTTACTGAAAATAGGATTTTTCACAGTGCTTTCTTCCACTGTCGCAATGGCTGATAATGCAACAGGACCTTGCGGTGAACTAACATAAACCTGATTGAGGTTTTCAGCATTGACTCGCATAGAACGCGGCAACTGCACATGCAAGTTAACCACATGTCGCTCATTTTCAATGTGTACAGCACCAAAGTTGTAGCCTGATAAGAAATCACGCAATGCTACTTCAACTTGCTGTGTAACCACACCGAGACGCGAAGCCTTTTCTTTGTTCACTTTGATGTTGAATTGTGTTTGTGATGCACCAATGGAGTCATCCAAATCGACAACATCGTAAGTCTCAGCAAAGGTTTTACGTACTTCTGCTGCTACTTCTTTTTGTTTGGCATAATCAGGGCCATAAATTTCAGCTAATAAGGTTGCTCGCACTGGTGGCCCTGGTGGGTCTTCTACAAGTTTAATGGATGCCAATGGATTTTCAGCAAACACAGGTGCTAACATTTCACGTAATTCCAATACAATGTCTTCAGAGCGAATGCTGCGCTCATGTTTGTTGCGTAAATTTACCCGAATTTCACCCAAATGCGGTGCTTCACGGAACAATGCAGCCCCGCGCAGAATACCATTAAAATCAATAGGACCACCACGACCAACAAAGGTTTCATAATCTTTCACCATTTCATGCTGGCGTAGGATATTGCCAATCTCTCTGGCAACACGGTCTGTTTCTTCGAGCGTGCTGCCTTCTGGTAAATCAATGGTAATATTAAAGGTGTTTTGGTTACCTTTGGGTAACATTTTTAATTCTACACCGCCAGGCGTTAATGGGCCATTGATGCCAGCAGGGCGGATAAATTGCCATGCAGGTTGTAACATCGCCCCAATAAACAAAGCAGCTACAACTATCCAGAAGATAAGGCGAACTTTGGCACTCTCAACCAGTGGCGTAGCATACTTCATGTATGTGGTATGCACCCAATCTTTAGGGTCTTCATCTTGTTCTTCCATGGTGGGCTCAACCATTTTATTGGGTAAGAAACGTTGTGCAATCCATGGTGTAAAGGCGTACGCAACAATTAATGATGCTGCCATTGCCAATGGTGCATTGAATGGAATGGGTGCCATGAATGGTCCCATCATACCCGTTACAAAGCCCATAGGAATAAAGGCAAGAATGACAGCAATCGTTGCTACTATTGTTGGCTTACCTGTTTCATTGGTAGCACGAACAATCAATTTAATTTTATGCGCCGTGTCTTTAACGCCTTTATGTAAATGCCGATGAATATTCTCAATCACCACGATGGCATCATCAACCAATAACCCCAAGGCAAGGATAAGTGAAAATAGGGTAATACGGTTGATGGTTTGATCAGCCAAGAAACCGATTGCCAATACGATGAATAGAATCAATGGAATGTTCATTGTAACAATTGTTGCTTCACGCCAGCCCAAGAACATTAACAAAATGATAATCACGGAAACAATGGCAATCACCAAGTGTTCTACCAGATAGTTTACTGCTGCATTGGCTTTTTTCCCTGAATCTCGTGTAATATCAACACGAACATTATTTGGAATAAAGTCACCTTTAAGTGTTTCCAATTTATCGATGATACGTTGTGTAACAAACACAGCATTGGTACCCCGTTGTTTTGCCAGCGTGATGGAAATGGCGTTCGTTTCAGGCTCTGCACTTGTCTGTGCACCGTATTCAGCTGAAGGACCATAACCGATACGGTGTAATTGCGTCACTTCAGCAGGGCCATCAACAATTGTTGCTACATCACGTAGATAAACTGGTTTACCACCATGGCTACCAACGATTAATGCGCCGACTTCCTGTGCATTTTCTAAATAACCCGATAACCAAACTTTGCTTACGCGATTATTGCCAACAAGTTCACCCACAGGACCACCAGTGTTGGCACTCATTAATACATTATGCAGCTGGTCTAAGGTAATTTTATAGCCAGCCATTTTGGCAGGGTCGATTTCAATGCGTACTTCATGGTCACGACCGCCAATAATATCGGCAACAGATACCCCTTCTAGCGGTGCTAACTGTTCGCGTACACGCTCTGCTAAGCGTTTCAGTGCTAAACCATCCAGCTCATTAGAAGACAGCGTTATAACGGATACAGGTACCTCATCCACATCCATGGGTTTCACCAAAGGCTGTGATGCTCCAGCAGGAATACGATCAAGGTTTTGCATAATACGATCATATAGCTTGACCATACTTATTTCTTTATCTGCACCTACTTCAAACACCACAGTAACCACACCAACATTACCCATGGCAGTACCAAAGGTGTGGTCAACGCCATTCATTTCGCGCAACACCATTTCCATAGGATGCACAATAAGGTTTTGCACCTCTTGTGGGCTTGCGCCATTCATTTGAATAATCACATTTGCGGCAGGCACATCAATTTGTGGGTTTTCTTCGCGTGGTGTAATAAATAGTGCAAAAACACCAATCAATAGAATCAAAATACTGATAATAGGGGTCAAATTGGTCTGCATAGACACCAAACCCAATTTTCCTGCAATATTTAAGGGTTCTTGTGTTTTGTTTTCTTGTTCAGCCATGGTTATTTACCGTTTTTAGCTTGGATTTTCATACCAGTTTTGATGTTTGGATTGCCCCAAACAATGGTGTCACCATCATGTAAACCAGCAACAACTTCAACGTTATCACCCAATGTTTGTCCAAGTCGAACAAGGCGATATTGGCTGATACCATGGGAATCAAGCACATATACCGCATGTAAACCCGAGTGTGTTTTTAATGTGGATTGTGGCACGAGAATGGCCTGACGTTCACCCACACGGAAACCAGCTTGCGCAAACATACCAGGGTGAATATCTGCAGAAGCTTTAAGCGCTACTTTTACCAAGAATTGATGGGAAACAGGGTCGGCAGCTTGCACCACTTGGCGTACTGTGCCTTCAAAAGTTTGTTTTAATGATGGGATGGTGACATCTACAATATCATTTTCATGAATTTTACTAATAAAACCTTCTGATACATAGGTTTCTACCAATAGGCTTGCTGGATCTTCAATGGTAAGAATCGGCATACCAGGTGCTGCTAAATCACCTTGGCTAAGACGTTTCTCTACTACTACACCAGCAACAGGTGAACGGACTTCAGCATAACTTAATTGGTT
>JALSZC010000092.1 GCA_027059605.1 Ghiorsea sp.
GAGCTGAGAAGAGTTATTTTTTTATTATGCTAGTATGAGGACCAGCTGCCTGACGGGGTAAAGTAAACCTTGCCCCACTATATGAGGTTAACGATGAGTGATTTTGAGGTGCAGGTCAAATATTTTTTACACTGTCTTGAATGCACTGTTGCGCGTTTTTGTTGCGTAAACATCAAGCAAAAGCAATGGTCATAAGCGAGAATAAACCTTGCAAGTGTGCTTACATAGCGGTAACAGAATGAATAAAAGTTTGTTTCGGCTGTCCTTACCTTTATCACGGTGAGGGTTGTTTATTAGTCGGGCGCGTCAATGAGGAATGTTTCGATAAACCTCATAATCTTATCTAAAGCTCGCTGAGCTAGTTTTTTACGTTGCATTAGTTTGGGTTTATTGAGCATTGCCGCTACCACATCATCACGAAGGGGTGTTATTTCAGTAAATAGGTGTTGGTTGATAATGGATTCGACTTTTTCAGTGTTTAATTGCTCATTTACAAATGGCAGCAAGAGATGCTTGTTTCTCTTCATTCCAGTAGACACTAAACGTTTCAGGTACAGCATTGCTATTTTTTTACATCAGGCAGATTCTCAAGAATAAACTTCTCAATGAGTGAACGTTTACTACGCAGTTGAGCATCACCTTTCACCAAGTCGAGGGTAGCTTTACGCTGATTTTCGACACTGTTATAGAATATTATCAAAAAGCCATATTGAACAAAGGTAGCATAAAAAAATATCTAACTTCGTTGTTAAAATATAAGAATATTTAGAAACAACGGTGAGAAATGCCTCTTGCTTCTAAAGCAAAATAAAGGTATGCTTTCATGTTCATTTTACTCTGTGGGAGGGGTTTATGTTCAACTTCAAATGCGTCAAAACTATATTTTGCTTGGTATTGGGAAGTTTTCTTCTTATGAATTCATCAACACTGAGGGCAGGAGAAACTAACCAACCTAGCGATAGTTTCGTTCTAGGATCGCAATATCATATCTTAGTTGCGTCCAATGATAGTGACCATGATGGCATTCCAAACAGTGAAGATACTGATGATGACAATGATGGTATCGATGACATATATGACAACGACCATGATGGTGATGGTTATACCGATGCAGAGGAGTTGGCTGCAGGCTCAGATCCTGATGATGAAGATAGTATTCCTGCTGATACAACGCCTCCAGTTTTAAGCGTGCCTGCAAATATAACCATTGAAGCAACAGCTATTCTAACACCTGTTTCATTAGGCACTGCAAGTGCTACTGATAATATTGATGGCACTGTACCTGTAAGTAATAATGCACCAGCAACCTTCCCACTTGGTGTCACAACGGTTACATATACAGCGACTGATACAGCAGGTAATACAGCCACTGCAACACAAACGGTTACAGTTGTGGATACAACTGCTCCAGTCTTAAGTGTACCAGCAGGCATCACCATGGAAGCGAGCGCATCCCAAACATCTGTAACTTTAGGTACTGCAACTGCCACGGATATATTCGGTGCAACGGTGACTAACGATGCACCTACAACATTCCCAGTTGGAATCACGACAATTACTTATACAGCCACTGACGGAAATGGTTTGACCAGCACAGCTACGCAAACGATTACGATTACAGATACAACTGCGCCTACACTTGCCTTAATTGGAGTAGCATCGGTCACGGTAGAAGCTGGAAGTGTTTATACAGATGCAGGCGCAACTGCCGTAGATTTGGTTGATGGGGATATTTCTAGTCTTATTTCTGTAACAGGTACGGTTGATACACATATCTTGGGTAGCTACACTTTAACGTATCAAGTCAGCGATGCTTCGGGTAATGCCGCCATCTCACTTTCTCGCACGATTACAGTTGTGGATACAACTGCTCCAGTGATTGCACCACCCGCAGCCATAACCGCATCATCAGGAAATAATTTGTCTGTATCCGTGAATATCGGTATGGCTACAGCCACTGATTTATTTGCGGTAACAATCACCAATGATGCACCAGTTAGCTTCCCCGTGGGAACAACAACAGTCACGTGGACGGCTACTGATGCCAATGGCAATAGCAGCAGTGCTACGCAGTTGGTCACCGTAAATTTAGTCGATATTACACCGCCTGTAGTTACAGCTCCTGCAAATATTACATGGGAAGCAACGGCTGCAACAACGCCAGTTAATATTGGAGTAGCAACTGCAACAGATGTGGTGGATGGCGTTGTAACGGTTACCCATAATGCACCCGCCGCATTTCCTGTGGGTACAACAACAGTTGTATGGTCTGCTACAGATGCCGCAGGCAACACTGGCACAGCGATTCAAACCATCACCATCACAGACACTACAGCTCCCACCATTATACCGCCTATCGATAAAAGCATAGAAGCAACAGGTGCGTTTACCTTTGTCTTGGATTTGGGGCAAGCAACGGTAACGGATTTGGTTGATACAGGGTTAGTAGCCACACATTCTGCGTCATCTTTGTTCCCTCTGGGTGCAACAACGGTTACTTGGACAGTGACAGATACAGCAGGCAATATAGCAACAGCAACACAGCAAGTGACCATTGTGGATACCACGCCTCCAGTGCTTATTGCGCCACCTGCCAAACAAGCAATATCTAATGATAATAATCCTGTTTCTGTGTCTTTAGGTGCAGCAACTGCAACAGATTTATTTGCGGTAACGATTACCAATGATGCGCCTGCGACCTTCCCAGTGGGCACAACAACTGTCACTTGGACAGCTACTGATGCCAATGGAAATGTTTCAACAGCCACCCAACTGGTAACGGTGACGTTTGTTGATAGCACCCCGCCTGTTATCACCCCGCCTGCCAATATCACCCAAGAAGCAACCGCAGCATTAACACCCGTAAACCTTGGCACTGCAACCGCTACTGATAATGTCGATGCAACAGTGTTGCCAACAAACAATGCACCTGCAAGTTTCCCCGTAGGTATCACAACGGTGATTTGGACTGCCACCGATACAGCAGGTAATACTGCGACAGCGACTCAAACTGTCACCATTACAGATACCACGCCACCGTCATTGGTTGCCCCATTAAATGTGAACCTCACTTCAACCGATGGTAACCCCGTGATTGATGTGATTGGCACAGCTACGGCAACAGATTTGGTTGATGGTGTTGTCAGCGTGACCAACAATGCACCTGCCAGTTTCCCTGTAGGCGTGACCACGGTTACATATACAGCAACAGATGCAGCAGGAAATTCTGCAACAGCAAGTCAAATTGTCACGGTTACTTATACCCCGCCACCGCCACCAGTATCGCAAGCTGCAGCGAGCATTCCTGATGGTAGCTTTGGTGCATTGTATCGCAGCCTAGTGCCCGCTGATGCCACGATTGCAGCCTATGATGAAAAACGCTTTTCAATCATCACAGGTTTAGTCCATGATTTGAATGGTTTGCCAATCTCTGGGGTTAAAGTGATGGTGCATAATCATCCTGAATATGGCTCAAGTTTAACCGATAATACAGGTCGCTATTCATTGCCAGTGGATGGCGGTGCTTTGTTTACGGTAGACATTACGCACCCCAATTATTTAATGGTGCAGCGCCAAGTAAAAACGGAATGGAATCAGATTTATACATCCGATACCGTAGCCCTGATTCAACAAGATACCAAAGCCACAGTTGTCACCTTCAATGGCGACCCATACACCAAAATTGTGCATAGCTCTACGCCAATTACTGATGTGGATGGCACAAGAGCCACGCATTTGGTTTTTTCAGGGGATACCACAGCAACAGTCAAACATGCAGATGGTTCGGTCACGCCGCTCAATGGCCCCATCACAGTGCGAGCCACAGAGTTTAT
>JALSZC010000093.1 GCA_027059605.1 Ghiorsea sp.
GTTTGATCCAGTTTACCGTCTGCATCTTCGGTGACCAAAGATGCCATATCATAACCCAAAGCATCGGAAGCTTGTTGAAAAGTTTGTGCAACGACTGTTTCATCAGCAATCAAATCAGCCAACATACCTTTGGATTGTGAGCCTTGCCCTGGAAAGAAAAATACTGTGTTAGAACTCAAAATAAACCCCTCAATAAAATTAAAATCTAAACTTATCAATGAACGAATAGGTTGATGCTGATTGGGATAGGGTGCAAGGCAAATAGGGTGAGCTTACTGCTGTAAGTGAACACTATTTAACGCCGCAGACTGCCCAATAAGCGCAATCTATCGTTTATTTACTCCAGCGGACTAAATTAGCACCCCAAGCAAATCCACCAGCAAATGCCTCAAGAAGAAGAAGCTGCCCTTTTTTCACTTTGCCTGCTCGGTATATGTCATTTAAAGCAAGCGGTACAGAGGCTGCTGAGGTATTGGCATGTTTGGCAACGGTTAATGCAACCTGCTCCGTACTTAAACCCAGCTTCTTAGCCGTGGCATTCAAAATGCGGATATTGGCTTGATGCGGCACCAACCAATCCAGTTCATCCTGCTGAACATCACACTTTTCAAGCACTTCTGCGACCACTTCACCCAACTTCGTGACAGCAAACCGAAACACTTCGTTGCCTTTCATTTGTACAGCAGCCACACCTGCGGCATCCGTGTTCATATCGAGTCGATTATTATGAGGACTTGCGCCAGGGTGCGCATGTTTAGCCAATAACAAATCTCGGTAAGAGCCATCGCAATGCAGCACAGAACCAACAATGCCACCATCTTCATCTTTGGACTCTAAAACAACCGCACCTGCACCATCACCAAACAACACACAAGTATTTCTATCTTGCCAATCTAAAATTCGGCTCATGGATTCCGCACCAATCAGCAATACACGTTTAAACATACCACCACGCATCATGCCATCAACTTGCGCTAGCCCATAAATGAAACCAGAGCATACCGCTTGAATATCCCAAGCAGGAAAATCTTTACCACCAAGTTTGTGTTGCACCATACTAGCTGTGGATGGAAAAATCATATCTGGGGTTGTCGTTGCCACCACGATGGCATCAATATCATCAATGCTTAGTCCAGCATCTTGCAAAGCTTGCGCACCTGCACGAGTCGCCAAATCAGACGTATATTCATCTTTGGCAATGATGTGACGCTGGGTAATACCAGTGCGCTCACGAATCCAGGCATCGGATGTATCAACAACTTTTGCCAAGTCATCATTCGTCATGACATCTTCTGGCAAATAGCCACCTACACCAATGATATGTGTATACTTCATGTAGAAGCCTCAGCCATCACGTTCATCGTATCAATCGTGCGCTCAATTAAATTGGCATCCACTTCACGAATCGCAACTTCAATCGCACAAGCATAGCCTCGCACATCAGCACCACCATGACTTTTCACCACAATACCATTCAATCCAAGTAAAGGTGCGCCATTATGTTCACTGGGATGCAGCGCATTTTTCACACGCTTGAGAGCCTTACGCGATAATAAAGCACCAACTTTTGATAATAAACTTGAGGTCAATTCTTTTTTAATGGTGTTTAGCATCAAGTTGGCAACGCCTTCCATAGTTTTTAAGGCAACATTACCCACAAAACCATCACAAACCACCACGTCAACACGATCTGAAAACAAGTCCGTGCCTTCAACATTGCCAATAAAATTTAAGCTTGAAGTTTTTAGGCGGTCACCAGCAACTTTCACTACATCCGTGCCTTTGCCTTCTTCGGTACCTACATTAAGTAGCCCGACTCTAGGATTTTCAACACCTTCAGCAGCTTGTAAATAACAGCTACCCATCACAGCAAGTTGCACCAAATGTTCTGATGAACAATCAATGTTTGCCCCAATATCAAGGAAGAATGTACCACCATCACTGGCAGGAATCATTGATGCTAAAGCAGGTCTATCAATGCCAGGTAATGTTTTTAAAATGAGTTTAGAAATTGCCATTAATGCGCCAGTATTACCAGCACTCACCATAGCATCCCAATCACCATCACGCACAGCACGTGCTGCCACATGAATGGAAGATTGTTTTTTGCGACGCACTGCAACAGCAGGCGAATCTTCCATGGTAATCACTTCTGTAGCAGGGACAATATCTACCAGTCCATCAAGACCACGCGCCTTTAATGCTGGTTCCATTACTTCTTGCAAACCACATACGCCAAACTTCGCCTTCAAGGAAGACGAAGTTATCGTATCTTTCAACGCATCAAGAACAACATCAGGGGCACCATCGCCACCATGTCCATCCAAAAGAATACGCGCTATTTTTTGTTCCACAGGCACCAATGCTTGCTCAGAAGCTACGTCCTGCGTAGAGGTTTTCTTTGCTGTAGGCATTAAGCTTCAGCTGTTGCCACAACCTCACGGCCTTTATAGTGACCACAACTTTGGCAAGCATAATGCTGACGGTGCATTTCACCACATTCTGTGCATTCACTCATGCCTGAAAGTTTAATGGTATCGTGCGCACGACGCATATTACGTTTTGAAGCACTTGTTTTTCTCTTTGGTACAGCCATCTTATACTCCTTCGTATCACTACGAAATTCATCACGCTTTCGCGTACTTTTTAAGCTTATTTGCGCGCACCCTAACAGGGAAAACACAATCAAGCATCAAACTTAAAACCTTTAAGTGCTGCAAACGGGTTTTCTTTCACTTGCCCATGACAATCACACGTATCACAGTTCAAATCAACACCACACTGCAAGCACAAACCTTTACAATCCTTCGAGCAAACCACCATAGGCTGCCATGCCAACCAAAATTGCTCTCGCAACACATCCACCATGTTCAATTCACCTGGCGAAGGTAACAACTCTTTTTCGCAATCTTCCGAGCTTAACTCTTCTTCAATAGCCAAATCTTGACACTGTTTTCCAAGCTCATACACCATGTATACATCAGCTTGCATGTTTGATGCAAACGCAACATTACACCGACCACAACGTCTTGGTACACTCATCTGCCAAGCACCTGTCAAAATAAATTGACCTGCAACGGGTTCCAAGCTTCCTTTCCATTGCATATCACTAAACATTGGTGACTTTACATCCAAATCACCAAAGCTTACATCTGCCAACAACGACAAAGGAATCACTTCATTCCACTGCCGACCAGACTTTGCAAGACCTTGAAGTGTAAGGCTAAATTTATCTTTTTGCGATTGCATCAAGCCTCCACTGCTCTACTTATGATAATAAAGCAGGGCACAAAATGAGCGCGCATTATGTATTTGCTACGCTTTTGGTCAAGTATTCAAACAAACATCCATAAACTGCAAAACATTAAAACCATAAAGTCTTAATCATGGCATCGTATTTGCTTATGTTTTCATATGGGTTCTGACTACAAATTTAAACCCACCAGGAGTAACCAATGCACGAATTAAGCCCTTCTTCAGCCAAACTGAATGCCATGATTAAAGCTGCTATTGCTGATGAAAAAATAACACCCGAAGAACGTGAGCAAATTATGATGCTTGCTGATGAAGATGGTGTTATTGATGCCCACGAAAAAGCGTTGCTTGGTCAACTCCAAGAGTTGATTGAAAACGGTAGTATCAAGCTGGTTAAAGCTTAGAATAGATTATTCTATAGTATGCGGCACGGGCAAGTTTATACCTGTAGCGTTTTTCATGAGAAGCTGTTTGACAATACCTGCATTACCCAAAACTTTCATGCCTAAGCCGCGCAGCTTTATCCATACTGGCAACTGTACTTTAAACG
>JALSZC010000094.1 GCA_027059605.1 Ghiorsea sp.
TAATCAAAATAAGCAGGATTCTTTTTATTGTGTGGCTTGTGTAGTTTGACCGTGGCAGCGATTTGCATGTCGGGCAATAATTGAAGTTGCTGATGATAAACATAGATATCAATCAGAGCATCCAACTTACTTCCATCATCACGCTGCACATCTTCAAGCCGCAAACGGGTGTATTGTGTCGTATGTCGAATATTTTGTATTTGGGCTTGAATATGTATCTTTTGCCCCAACCAACTGGCATCAATGCTGGTTTGTTGCTGTTGCCAAACAAGGCTTAAACCACCAAATCCTAAACCTGCAAATAAAAACCAAAACCACAGCTTTCGCCACCACGGCAACAACAATAAAAAGATAAGAAAATAAGGAGAAACAATAAGTTCCAAACGTGCAAATACTAAACCCAATACCCAAGCAAGGCTGGGCAATAGCAGCGGAATATTTTTAGGCGGGGTAAACAATATCCCCACGAATTAACATATCATCACCCAAGATTTGCCGCTGGATATTAGCAATATGCAAGGCATCTTGCATGGTTTCCACACCCGCACCATGCCAAAAACTCATGGCATCCACCCCGCCAATCAACAGTGGTGCTTGATAAAGCAACAGTTCATTGCTGATACCATGCTCCAAACAAGCGGCATGCAGTTTACCACCACCTTCTAACAACACTTGCAAACAGCCATCAGCCGCCAAATGTTTGAATGCAGCCTCATAGTTCTCCACCAACACCACATCCATACCCAGCTCACGCCATGCCAAAGCATCATCATTATCATGAATCACATAAAAACGACTGGGAGCTTCATCCGAAAGCAACTTACAATCCGCAAAAGGTTTGGGTGCATGTTTGCCCATCATTACCCGCAACGGTGGCTGACCAATGATGGTGGCATCACGCACGGTCAAGGATGGGTTATCATGAATCAATGTACCCACACCCACCACAATCGCATCACATAAAGCGCGAATACCATGCGCATGTTTGCGCGACTCTGCGCCACTTATCCATTGTGAATGAAGAGTGCGCGTTGCCATTTTTCCATCCAAGGAAATCGCTGCTTTAGCTATTACCCACGGCAATCCTGTTTGCATATAATGAAAAAATGGGCGATTTAGCATATCAGCATCTTCTTTGCACACGCCAGCAATCACTTCAATACCCGCATCCTTTAATACTTGCGCCCCGCCAGCCATTTGTGGATTGGGGTCGGATGATGCATATACCACAGTTTGAATACCTGATGGAATAATTGCTGATGTACAAGCAGGTGTCCGCCCTTGTGCTGCGCATGGCTCTAAAGTGACATACAGCGTTGCCCCCGCCACATCACCTGCAACTTGCAATGCTTCAACTTCAGCATGATTGCCACCACAGGCTTGGGTAAAACCTTTGCCCAATACTTGCCCATCGCGCACAATCACTGCACCCACAGCAGGGTTAGGATGCGTATTGCCCACAGCTTTCATGGCTTCTGACAATGCCATTTGCATCCATTGTTGATGTATATGATGTAAACCTTGCTCTTTCATTATAGGCAAGCTTACAGCAAAACATCTGTTTTTGAAGTTTAAGAACAGTTAAGTAGGCAAAGAAAGTTTTTTACGTCGCACCCGCATATTGGTCTTTTGCCATTGTTGTTTATCAAAAAACAATTGGGCTTCTGCATTACCACGCCCTGCGAGCAACTGTAACCTGCTCATCCCCTGCGCTAAAGCGACTTTTTCAACGGCATTTAAAAGCTGTGTGCCCAAACCTTGACCACGCCAAGCTTCAGCAACAATCAAATCTTCCACCATGCCTACAGTGCCACCTTCTGCGGTAGAAATAAGCGGCTGTAAGGTACACATCGCAATAATTTCATGGTTTAAATCCATCACCAACACCGTCGCCTGCTCACATTTCATCAAATAAGCCAAACCTTGGCGTTGTTTACGAACATTGGGCTTAAAATCTGATTCAATCGCAAAAAGCTCACTGACCAAGGCTGTTAGCTTATGCAAATCTTCTGTGGTCGCTTCGCGAATACACATGCCATGCTTGGCAAGTTTACTACTTTTCTTTTGTATCACGCTCGCCAACACAGCCATGCTCCAATCATGCAAAATTCCATGCAAACCTAATATACTTTTATGACATGATGATGAACATGAATATACCGTGTTTTTCCCCAGTTTTTTTGCTACGATGCGGCGCAATCATTATCTATCAAACAAAGGAAAATCACCCATGCCCGAAAGTACACAGCCTTATTATGTGACCACACCGATTTATTATGTGAATGATGAGCCGCATTTGGGACATATGTACACCACCATTGCAGCCGATGTTTTGGCCCGTCACCACAGGCTTTCAGGCGATGATGTATTTTTCTTAACGGGCGTAGATGAACACGGGCAAAAGGTGCAACAAGCAGCTGAAGCACGTGACATTGCGCCCATTGAATTGGCAGACCAAGTGGTGCAACGCTATGCATCCCTATGGCCTGAATTATCCATCAGCAATGATGATTTTATTCGCACAAGTTCCGACCGCCATAAAACTGGTGTTCATGCGATGTGGAAACGCTTACTGGATAATGGTGCGATTTATAAGGATTTTTACGAAGATTGGTACTGTGTACCCTGCGAAACTTATTGGACAGAAACCCAGCTCAAAGATGCAACCCACCCTGAAAAAGAAAACTGCCTTGCGGCTGAGATTTGCCCCGATTGCAAACGCAGCGTTGAAAAAATTCAGGAAGAATCTTACTTCTTCAAGCTTAGTGAATACCAAGATAAAATCATCGAACATATCAAAGAAAACCCTGATTTCATTGCCCCTGCTTCGCGTCAAAATGAAGTGCTGCGGTTTGTTGAAGGTGGCTTAAGAGATTTGTCGATTTCGCGCACCACATTCTCATGGGGCGTGCCTGTGCCTGATGATGAAGGGCATGTGATTTATGTGTGGATTGATGCGTTGAGCAATTATTTATCAGCCCTTGGTTTCCCAGAAGATACCGAAAACATGAAATACTGGCCTGCCGATGTGCATTTGATTGGTAAAGATATTTTGCGCTTTCATGCCGTATATTGGCCTGCGATGTTGATGGCGGCTGAATTGCCGCTTCCCAAACGTGTGTTTGCCCATGGCTGGTGGACAGTCGAAGGCGAAAAAATGAGTAAATCCAAAGGAAATGCTTTAAGACCTGCTGATTTATTAGACCAATATGAAAGCGATACTTTGCGCTATTTCTTATTGCGTGAAGTGCCTTTTGGTTTGGATGGTGATTTCTCCCATGATGCCCTGAAAACTCGCTATAATTCTGAGCTTGCCAATGATGTGGGCAACCTGCTCAACCGCTCTTTATCCATGCTACAGAAGTATAGAGATGGCGTATTGCCAGCCGTGGTAGATGAGCAAAGCCAAGACAGAGCGTTGATTGCAGATATTGAATCCATGCAACGTGAAGTCAGCGAACATTTAGACAAGCAAGCTTTCCATTTGGCACTTGAACGCATTAATCAAATGGTTAAACATGGCAATCGTTATGTAGCAGAAAATGCACCTTGGACACTTGCCAAAGAAGGCAATGATGCCCGCTTGGACACTGTGTTATACCATCTGGTGGAAGCATTGCGTTTAATCGCTGTGCAGCTATCACCTGTGATGCCTGTGAAAATGCAACAAATGCTCTCGCAAATCATGAATGAAGACGTGGATATTGAAGCCTTGCGTTTGCATGATATGGCTGGCTGGGGATTGTTAGAAGCAGGACATCAATGCCAAAAACCAAGCCCTGTTTTCCCACGCATGGAATAA
>JALSZC010000095.1:0-12916 GCA_027059605.1 Ghiorsea sp.
AATTGCAATTGCTGCCTTGAATGTGGCGATTCTAAGTGTGGATGATAGCCTTCGGCATGTGACTCAAGGTCGCTCTTAGGCGGCCTTTTTTATTTTGATTAAAAAAGAGAGCGACATGGCAGAAACAGCAGATGAATTAACCATTGATTATGAAGAGGGTGGTATTTTAACCACCAAACAAACGGATAAAGTAATTCTAAGTAAGGGTGCTTGGGTAACGATTTTATTCAAGTATCAAACTTGGGATAAAGCCAAGCAGGCATACAGCGAAGATAAATACACCATTCGCCGCTTTCAAAAACGTGATGGACAATATGTGCCACGTTCAAAATTCAATATCACCAATGCCAAGCAAGCCAAGCTGATTGTGGATACTTTGCAAGATTGGATGAAATAAGGTTTGAGCATGGATATGGTACAACGCTTCAAAGGTTTATCCGACCCTGTGCGGCTTCGTATATTTCATATATTAGCCGCCAAAGGAGAACTGTGCGTCTGCCATTTAACGGAAGGGTTAAGTTTGCCGCAAAGCACAGTATCCAGGCATTTGAGCCTATTAAAACAATCGCATTTGATTGCAGCGGAGCGAAAAGGGAAATGGGTCTATTATGCATTGTTGGATGATGCGGTGGTTCAGGCTTTGGCGGAACTTATCTTGCAACAAGCTTCTGCTGATAGCTGCCTACAAAAAGATGTCCAAGAGATAAACAACATCGCTTGTTGATTTACATATCCGAATAAGCGGATATGATTCGCCTATCATACTTGAAATGATAGGAGCGTATATGACAGCTAAGCCTTCTCAACCTATGGGTGTATTTGCCCGATACCTCACATTGTGGGTCTTTTTATCCATTGTTGCTGGTATTGGTTTGGGCGCATGGTTTCCAAACATTTTTCATACCTTGGGCGGTATGGAAGTCTATCATATCAACTTGCCCGTTGCGCTGCTGATTTGGGCGATGATTATGCCCATGCTACTCAAAATTGATTACAGTGCTTTGCATGAAGTGTGGGAACACCGCAAAGGTGTTGGGGTGACGCTGGGCATCAACTGGTTGGTCAAACCTTTTTCCATGGCATTGTTGGGCTGGATATTTCTTCAATATCTGTTTGCGCCCTACCTGGAAGCCGATAAAATCCCTGAATATATTGCAGGGCTTATTCTTTTGGCAGCAGCGCCTTGCACAGCCATGGTGTTTGTATGGTCTAAGCTGGTGGATGGAAACCCTCAGTTTACCTTATCTCAGGTAGCGCTTAATGATGTGATTATGGTGATTGCTTTTGCGCCTATTGTTGGGCTTTTGTTGGGCGTTGCATCGATTACGATTCCTTGGAACACGTTGTTTTTATCGGTGACGCTTTATATCGTGATTCCTGTGTTGCTTGCTTATGTTGGGCGCAAGGTTTTATTGGCAAAAGGCAAGTTAGATGATGTGTTGCACGTGATGGATCCCATATCCATGACGGCACTTTTAATGACCGTTGTGCTTTTGTTTGCTTTTCAAGGGCAACAAATTTTGGCGCAGCCGCTTATTATTTTGCTTTTATCTATCCCCATTATCATTCAGGTTTATTTCAATTCGATGCTTGCTTACTGGTTGAACAGAAAGCTGAAAGTGGCGCATTGTGTGGCAGGCCCTTCAGCATTGATTGGTGCATCCAACTTTTTTGAGTTGGCGGTTGCAGCAGCGATTGCATTGTTTGGCTTTGAGTCGGGTGCGGCATTGGCTACGGTTGTTGGGGTGTTGGTTGAAGTGCCTGTGATGTTAAGTGTTGTTGCTATCGTGAATCGCAGTAAAAATTGGTATGAAAGAGGCTTGATATGAAACAAAAAGTATTATTTCTTTGCACAGGCAACTCTTGCCGCTCACAAATGGCAGAAGGCTGGCTGAAAGCGTTGGGTGGGGATAAGTTTGAAGTGTATTCTGCAGGCATAGTTGCCCATGGAAAGAATCCGCATGCGATTGCTGCCATGGCGGATGCGGGCATTGATATTGGTCAGCAAGAATCAGAAGCTTTAGACCCTGCGATATTGGATGAGATTGATTTGCTGGTGACGGTGTGTGGCAATGCAGATGAAACTTGCCCCACGGTTCCTGTAAGCTGCGAAAAACAACATTGGCCCTTTGATGACCCTGCTAAAGCGCAGGGCAGCGAAGAAGAAATCATGGCTGAGTTTTATCGCGTGCGTGACCAGATTCGGGATAGAATAAGCAGGTTTGTTCAAGCATCTACTTAGCTTTTTCGTTTGTGTACACGTTATTTTCAAATGATATGTAACGTGTAGTCTCAGCCCCTTATGACTAGGTT
This sequence comes from Ghiorsea sp., assembly GCA_027059605.1. Classification (GTDB taxonomy): domain Bacteria; phylum Pseudomonadota; class Zetaproteobacteria; order Mariprofundales; family Mariprofundaceae; genus Ghiorsea. The sequence continues at coordinate 2,314 of JALSZC010000095.1, forward strand.
TGGGGTAAGGAGTACGTAATATGAAAAAGTTACTTTCTGGTTTAATGAATGGCGTGGGTATATTACGCAGTGTTCTCGCCAATCTATTTTTCTTATTTTTGCTTGGCTTTTTCTTGTATTCTTTGATGCAAGCACAACCAGCCATGCCAGAGCGGGTAATTTTGCAATTGAACTTAGATGGTGTTTTGGTTGAGCAAGTCAAACGCCCAAGTTTTGGTTTATCGTCGATAACCAACCCAGAACCCAAACAAGTTAAAGTTCATGATGTGGTGACAGCATTAGAAATGGCGGCTAAGGATGAACGCATTAAAGGGGTGCGCCTAGATTTGAGTAAGCTGTCTTCGACTGCTTTACCTCATTTACAAGAAATTCGCCAAGCCATTGAAACATTTAAAGCAAGCGGCAAACCTGTGATGGCGTATGCTGATAATTGGACGCAGGGGCAATATTATTTGGCAGCCACAGCAGATGAAGTGTATTTGCATCCTATGGGCAATATTGCCTTGCAAGGCTATGCAGTGTATCGCAATTATATTAAAGGTGCACTGGATAAGCTGGGTGTAGATGTGCATGTGTTTCGTGCTGGTAAATATAAGTCAGCGGCTGCACCGTTGATACAACATGCTATGTCAGATGCAGAGAGAGAAGCCGATAGCCAATGGTTAAACACGCTTTGGGATGTGTATAAAACGGATATTGAAGCTATGCGTGGCATCAAAGCAGCGCGTTTGCAGGAAGTTTTGGATCATCCAGCACAAAGTATCAAAACTTATGATGGTGACTTGAGTAAATTATTTGTTGCAGAGGGTTGGGTTGATGGTTTGTTGTATCCAGAACAAGCAGATGCCAAGTTGCAGGCAAAAACAGGGCATGCTGAACTGGTCGAATACAAATCATATTTGATGGCAAATAGTGGTTTCTTACCCGTACAACCGCAACAAACTGAGAATTGGATCGGTATTATCACAGGCAGTGGTCAGATTTTATCGGGCGAGCAACCTTCAGGCACGATTGGTAGTGATACTATGGTTGAGTTGTTGCAAACTGCATTGGAAGATGAGCGTATCAAAGCTGTGGTGCTGCGCTTAAATACGCCTGGGGGTAGTGCGCAGGCATCGGAGAGTATTCGTCATGCTGTTGAAGTGTTGCGGCAGCATGGCAAACCCGTGGTGGTGTCTATGGGAAGTATGGCGGCATCGGGTGGTTATTGGATTGCTTCTGCCGCCGATGAGATTCTGGCTTCACCAGCCACCATTACAGGCTCTATTGGCGTTTTTGGTATTGTACCCAATATTAGTCAGACTTTAAATAAGTTGGGTGTGCATACAGATGGTTTGGGTACGACTAAATTGGCAGGTGCCATGCGTATTGATAAACCATTAACACCTGAGCTAGCAGAATCAATCCAGTTGAGCATTCATCAAATTTATCAGCAGTTTATTGGACATGTAGCTCAAGGGCGCAAGATGGATAAGTCTAAGGTTGAAGCATTGGCACAAGGTCGTGTTTGGAGTGGTCGTGATGCTAAGGGCTTGGGTTTGGTGGATGAACTTGGTGGTTTGGATGCTGCAATCAAGGCTGCGGCGCGATTGGCGCATATTGAGAAGAATCATACTGCAGTGGAAGTCACACCACCGATGAATGCACTGGAGTTTATGATAGAGAATATGTTGAGTGAGGCTTTGGTCTCTCTAGGTATGCAGCCATCGGCAACCGTTACGATGTTGATGCAAGCATTGCATGTACAAGATGTTTTTGCACTCAATGACCCGCGTGGTATTTATGCGTTGAGTGATATTGAATTAGAGCAATAAGTAAGCTTTTGGTAGGTGCTGATTAACACAAACAGTATTGATCAGCACACGCTTACCCGAGTAATGTAACAACCTCACCATCGCGCTTATGAATATGACCAATCTGATACACTGTTTCACCAGCATCACGAAGTACTTGTTCAGCTTGCGCAGCAGTATCTTTAGGTAGAATAACGACAAAACCTATACCCATATTAAATGTGCGATAACGTTCGTTTTTATCAACATCAGCGAAGCTAAGTAGATATTCAAATACGGGTGGTACACCCCATGAAGATACATCCACAGTGACTGCCAAATCATCGGATAAAATACGTTCAAGGTTATCAAACATACCACCACCAGTAATATGTGAGAAGCCATGCACTGTTAAACCGCTTTTCATCAAAGCGTTAATGGCAGGCACATATAAACGTGTTGGTGCAAGCACTTTATCAATGGCTTTAGAGCCATCAGATAATGTGTCATTGTTCAAGTTAGCTTCACCCAATTCTAAAAGTTTACGCACCATAGAGAAACCATTGGAGTGCGGGCCATTAGAAGCAAGCCCAAGTACCATATCGCCATCAGCGATGTTTGAACCATCTACCATCTTGGGTTTATCAACCACACCCACGCAAAAACCACCAATATCATAATGACCCGGTGCATACATGCCTGGCATTTCAGCCGTTTCACCACCAATTAAGGCACATTCACATGTTTTGCAGGCATCGGCAATACCTTCGACTACACCAGCCAAGGTTTCACCTTTAAGTGCACCTGTTGCCAAGTAATCAAGGAAGAATAGTGGGGCAGCACCCAAAGCTGCCAAATCATTCACACACATGGCAACCGAATCAATGCCAGCGACATGGGGCAAATCATATTCTTGAAGCAGTAGTAGTTTCGTGCCAACACCATCTGTGCCTGAAACAAGCACAGGCTCCTGCATATTCGAGAAGTCAGGTTGAAATAACCCACCAAACCCACCTAAACCTGCAAGCACTTCAGGGCGCATGGTACTATTCACAGCATTTTTAATCCTGCCAACAAAAGCATTGCCAGCATCAATATCTACGCCGCAATCAGCATAACTCAGTTGTTTTTTATGATTAGACATCAAGGTTTCTCACTTTTAAGGCATTGGTTTGGATAAAGTCACGGCGTGGTTCAACAGCATCACCCATAAGAGTGGAGAATGTTTCATCTGCCGATACAACATCTTCAAGCGTTACTTTTAGGAATGTACGGTTTGCGGGATCAAGCGTGGTTTCCCATAATTGTTCAGGGTTCATTTCACCCAAACCTTTGTAGCGTTGGATGCTTAAACCACGACGACCTTCTTTATCAATCAGGTTTGCTACATCATCATAAGTTTCGATTTCCCAGCGTTTATCGCCACTGGATACATAAGCACCAGTGCCAACCAAAGATTGCGCATTGTTGCAAAGTTTTTGAGCTTCAACAAACTCTACGGTAGATACCAAATCAATATCCAAACGTGAGATTTTGGTACGGCCATGATCACGGCGTTCAAATTGTACCCAGTATGCATCCAAATCTTCATCTTTATAAATACGGAATTTTAAATCCTCATCTGCACGCGACTCTTGTTTGAATGTTTCAACAATGCCTTGCATATGTGCTTCTAAGCGTTCTTTATCACGCATCATAGCAGCAGATAGCTTTTTACCTTCTACCAATAGTTTTAAGACGCGCCCATCTACACGTTGAGACAAGCGAAGAATCAAGGCATGTAAGCGATGAATGCTACGAATAAAAGTTTGGAACCGCTCGGTGGTCATAGCTCCCTTCTTAGCAGACTCATGGTATTCTTTATCTTGGCTACCTGTTTCAAGTAAAAACTCTTGAAGTTCTGCGTCATCAACAATATATCTGTCTTTTTTGCCTCTAGCCACACGATAAAGCGGCGGTTTAGCAATATACAAGTAACCTCGTTCAATCAATTCAGGCATTTGACGGTAGAAGAAGGTAAGCAGCAAAGTTAAAATATGCGCACCATCCACATCGGCATCGGTCATAATGACGACTTTATGGTAACGTAGTTTAGCAATATCAAAATCTTCTTTACCAATGCCTGTACCCAGAGCCGTAATCAAAGTACCCACTTCTTGGCTGGATAACATTTTATCAAAACGAGCACGTTCTACGTTCAAAATCTTACCTTTTAGTGGTAAAATAGCTTGTGTTTTGCGGTTGCGCCCTTGTTTGGCAGAGCCACCCGCAGAGTCCCCTTCCACAAGGAAAATTTCAGAGTTTGCAGGGTCTTTTTCTTGGCAATCTGCCAATTTACCTGGCAGGTTAGACACATCTAGCGCACCTTTGCGGCGAGTTAAGTCTCGTGCTTTACGTGCAGCATCTCTAGCCATAGCTGCTTCGGCAGCCTTGCCAACAATCGTTTGTGCTTCTTTGGGGTTTTCTTCAAACCATTCTGATAGTTTTTCGTTGACTTTACTTTCAACGATTGGACGCACTTCAGAAGACACTAGTTTATCTTTGGTTTGTGACGAAAACTTAGGGTCTGGCACCTTTACGGATAATACGGCGGTCAAACCTTCACGACAGTCATCACCCGTCAAAGAAACTTTATGTTTTTTCAATAACCCATTGGCATTGGCATAATTGTTGATGCAACGCGTGAGTGCTGCTCTTAAACCTGCCAAATGCGCACCACCATCACGTTGCGGAATATTATTGGTATAGCAGAATACATTTTCTTGATAAGAATCTGTCCATTGTAAAGAAAGCTCAACACCCACATCATCTTTTTCAGTTTTAATATCAATGCATTCTGCATGTAAAGGCGCACGTGTTTTGTTTAAATGTTCAACAAATGCTGTGATACCACCCTCATACTTGAAGACCAATTGTTGGTCGGTGCGCTCATCTGTCAGTTCGATATGTACACCACTGTTTAAGAATGAAAGCTCACGAAGCCGTTTAGCTAAAGTATCAAAAGACATATTGCGATGTGAAAAAGTTTCCAAGCTTGGTAAGAAGCGTACTTCTGTGCCTGTACCATCTGCATCACCAATAATATGAATAGGCTCAACAGTTTCACCACGCTCAAACCTGCATCGATGAATTTTTCCAGCACGCCGAATAGTCAATTCTAAATAATCGGAAAGTGCATTGACTACTGATACACCTACCCCATGCAAACCACCAGATACTTTGTATGAGTTGCTATCAAATTTACCACCAGCGTGAAGTACGGTCATAATCACTTCAGCAGCAGAGCGCCCTTCATCAGGATGCATTTCAACTGGGATACCACGTCCATTATCACGTACGGTTACTGAATCATCGGAATGAAGAATCACTTCAACTTTATCACAATGCCCAGCCAAAGCTTCATCAATAGAGTTATCTACGGCCTCGTAAACCATGTGGTGCAAGCCAGTACCATCATCGGTGTCTCCAATATACATGCCTGGGCGTTTGCGCACTGCATCTAGTCCTTTGAGGACTTTAATACTATCTGCGCCGTATGCTTGTTGTTCTTCACTCATTTGAATACCTCATTGACCATTCTGTTCATTCAAATCTTTTGTTCATTTTGTGTTTAAACTTCGGTGTAATGTGTTTTTGCGAATATCTTGGGACATATCACCAGGTGCTGTCATCAGCACTTGACCTTGATGTTGACCTAATCTCTCTAACAAGCGCAAAGCGCGAGTATGGTCTAACGATTCCAAGCAATCATCGAGCAATAAAATGGGCATCAAACGTTTGGTTTCTTGTAATACCAAACACTCTGCCAATCGTAATGCAATACCCGATATTTTTTGTTGACCCCTCGAACCACATACACGTATTTCACGGCTATTATAACTGATTTTCAGCCTATCACAATGCGGGCCTTGGGTGACCCGCCCTAGGCGGTGATGTTCCTCACGTTTATGCTGCAGCCAACTCAGCCATTCTTCTTTGTTTTCAAATGTTTGCCCTGTTAGCTCTAGCTGAAAGGGTAAATCCAACCAGTCGCTTTCTTGGCTTAAATATTGGTTTAATTTGGCAATCATTTCGGCACGTTTAGCTTTGATGATGCTACCATAGCTGACAATTTGTTGTTCCCAGCTGCTTAATTCATCCGCAGAGCCATGGTGACGCAATAAACGCCCCCGTTGCATCAGCGCACGTAAGTACCCTTGATAATGGGCATAAGAAGCAGCTTGTGTGGCAATCACCAGCCTGTCTAACCACTTGCGTCGTTCACCCGGTGCACCATCAATCAGCCGAACACCTTGGGGTGCATCAACAATCAATGAAATATGTTCAAACATTTCTTTGCGCGCGGCGATTTTTCGACCTTGTAATGACATATCCACTTTACCCTTCTTGCCATCAACCCGTATATGCAATGGGCCATAACGCTGAATGGTGGCTTGAATATGAAAAGTTTTTTCATCCCAGTGGGTAAGTTGCGGTGCTTTAGCTTGGCGAAATGAGCGACCATAAGCCAAGATATATGCAGCTTCCAACACAGTGGTTTTGCCGCTGCCATTGTCGCCGCTAATCAGATTCAAATGCTCGCCGCAATCCCAGCTGAAATCTTGGTGACAGCGTAGGTTGTGGATATGGATATGCTTTAAAGTTAGGCGAGGCGTAGGCATTGGCAGTATGATAGGGGAAAAGTGAGTAAAGGTGTAGATTGTTTGTACGGTTACCCAAGCAGCAAGCCTAGAAGCCTGTTGAGTTGACCCAATTTTCCAGTTTTAATTTTTGTACACGTTTAAATTCTTTCAAATTGTTGCTGACCAAGGCTTTACCCATGGCTCTTGTGTGTGCGGCAATCCATAAATCGTTATTGCCTATCATAGTGCCTTTGCTGGCGAGACCTGCTCGAATATCGGCATAATGGTTTGCAACATCATCATGTAAGGGTTGCACAGGGATTAAGGATATAAGCTGTTCTAGGGTTGTGATGGCTTTTTGGGGTTGTTGGCTGCGTTTTGCACCATACAAAAGCTCGGCATGGGTAATCATGGACATGCCAACTTCACCAACATCCAATTGTTCAAATCGTTTTAACACTTCAACAGGTTTTTGTTTGGCAATATAAATGCAGATATTGGTATCTAAAATATATTTTAGTTTCACAAGCTTTCACGCTCTTGAGGCTCATCATCTTGGCGACCTTCTGCCATAAAATCATCAGGCATTTGTGTGAGAAGGTTGAAGGCATCACTTAATGAACGTGTTTTTTCGCGCAGTACCACTTCATTGCCGCGTTTAAAAATTTCTACTTCGGAAACATCAAAGCGCATTTCTTTGGGTAGACGAACGGCTTGGCTGTTTCCTGATTTAAATACCTTGGCTAACATCATAACCTCCAATGTAGATACGATAGTGTATATACATTGTGCGATGTAGTCAATATGAAGGTTCAAGGGGTTATTAGGTTCCCGCCTTCGCGGGAATGACGTTGTTTTATTCTGTGTAACTAGCGAACAGCAAAAGAAAGAGCTTCGCCAGGGGTGTCGCCAAGGGTGAAGACCGAATGCCAAACGCAGTTATCTAAATCGCGTTGGGGAAGCAACAACACATCACCTGCTTCTAAGCTGTGGGCAAATCCATGTTCTACAAGTCGTGCGATAAAGGCAGGGCACCTATCCATGATGGCTTCGACAAGCTCGTGGTCAGGCTCTTCCATGTAGCCACTTAAATCGTCGCGGTTGGCACAAAGTTTGGCTAATGCTTCTCTATCTTTAGCTTGGGGAAGCACCGCGTCAATATCGGCTTGATGTTGGGGGTTGCTTACAAAGCGGGTGATTTCATCCATAAGTTTGGGTTTGGCAATGGCTAACCAAAAGGTTGCACCGCTTAATTGGGCAAACACTACGCCAGCATGACCACGCTCCACATCATGATGCATTTGTGCGCCACCATTGGGCGCATTAAAATAGACAATTCTTTCCACAAATGATGGTTTTTTACCTAAAATTGATGATAAATGAGCTAAAATCGCATCATTTTGTGTGATTATGGATGATTCTGGAAAGATAATGTCACAAAGTTTACCTGCCCATGCTTGTTTGAGCGGGTCAGCAGCTACATCTTCATAACCTTCCATACCCCATGAAAAGCGAAAGCGAAGTGAGGCATCTTCATCATGAAAAGAAAGCCAAGATGCCTTACACCATAATTCTTCAGCGACCACATCATCTTCATTTTTATCGAAGGCATCAAAATATACCTTCTCAATGCCTTGTTCATCGTGTTCTTCGGGGGAAGCTGCAACGATAAAAAAGTTTTGTTGAATGCGTTCTAAATATGGGTTTTGCTCTAAAAAGGGAACAAAATCACAAGTTCTTAGCACATTTTGCATTAGAATATGTGATTTTTGTATGTTTTCAGCATGTTTTTCTATATCTTGACTTAAAAGCTGGGGTAAAACGATAGCAGTATCGCTTTGCCAAGCCTGTTTCACTTGTGAAGCACTAGGCACTGCAACTTGCTCGGGCATTTTAACCGAGCCTAAATCAAAACCACGGCGTTTGAGGTGTACCATTTATGGATGGTAAGCCGCTGCGACTTCATCAGCCACAAGCTTTTGAAATTGTTGATAACCAAAGCTTGGTAAAGGTTTACCGTTGACAAAAAAGGTTGGTGTTTTGTTCACACCCAAGGTTTTGGCATCTGCCAAGTCAATGGCAATCAGTTTTGCAGTGGCAGTGCTATCAATATTTTTCTTTAATGCTGCAACATCAAATTTGTAATATGCCAAATACTGCCAAATCAATTCAGGTTGTGGGTTATGATGCGATGCCCAGCCATGTTGTGTGCCATACATCAAGTCCAACACATCATTAAACTTACCCAACTTGCGAGCGGCTTCTAAAATTTCTACCGCCTTATCCGAGCCAGGATGAAATGGTGCATAACGAATAACCAATTTTACTTTGCCTTGGTACTGCTTCATGGTGCTTTTAACGGCCTCATGGAACGCACTACATGCTTCACATGCTGGATCCATAAACTCAACTATAGTGACCTTTGCACTGGGGTTACCCAAACGTGGTGCATGAAACTTCTCTAACGCAGCACTATTGTCGTTTGCTAAGGCTGTTTTTTCAGCGACTTGCTGGGCATTATACCAATATGCTGCACCAGCAAACACCATAAGCAGTGCAGCAAGTGTGATAAAAAGAATCGTTTTTTGGTTCATGTGTTTAACCTCGATTTAGCAGCAAGCAATAACCCAATGATGGCAGAAAATGCAGCCAAAGAGAGCAGTGGAATCGGCAAAAAGCCAAATAAAATCATACTATCATCATCGCAAGGTATGCCTTGCGTACATGGCTTCAAACCTTCAGGAATAAAGCCATAAAACAGTGCGATATGATATATTGTAAACCCCAAACCAAGCATGGCGAGAGGTAATGCATATTTAAAGACTGATTTATCCAAGGGAAACAAACCAACCAGTAAAATTATAGATAAAGGGAAAATACAAATACGCTGATACCAGCATAAGATACAAGGCTCTAAGTGCATGATTTCACTAAAAAACAAGCTGGTTAGCGTGGAAGCCATTGCAATCAACCATGTTATAAATAGGAGTAGCCAAACAGTGTCTATTTTTTGCGCTGTCATCCAGTTACCGTCAGTTGTAAGAATTTACGTTTGCCCACTTTGAGTAAATAAGAACCTGCTTCAAGCTGAGTATCTTTGTCTGTAATTTTCTCACCATCTACAGAAACCGCACCCTGCTTAATCATGCGCATGGCTTCACCGTTGGATGCCGTTAAACCGCCTTCAGATAAGGCTTTGACAATCCAAAGCGCACCATCTTCTGCTGCAATGGTTTTCTCAGGAATATCATCGGGAATTTCTTTCTTGGCAAATTGGCTTTCAAAACCTTCTCTGGCTTGTTGCCCAGCTTCTTCACTGTGGAAACGAGATACAATCAGGCTTGCCAGTTGTTTCTTGGCTTCCATGGGGTGCAAGGCTTTCACTTCATCCAAATCCACATCGGTAAGCAACTCATAATAGCGCAGCATTAAATCATCCGATGCAGACATGATTTTACCAAATTGTTCTTTGGCAGGCTCCTGAATCCCCACATAATTATTCAATGATTTGGACATTTTGTTCACGCCATCCAAACCTTCAAGCAATGGCATAGTTAGAATGACTTGTGTTGGTTTATCGTAAGCTTGTTGTAATTGACGACCCATAAGCAGATTAAACTTTTGGTCATTACCACCCAATTCCACATCAGCTTCCAAAGCGACTGAATCATAGCCTTGCACTAGCGGGTACAAAAACTCATGAATGGCAATGGCTTGCCCGCCTTTATAGCGTTTCTCAAAATCATCACGCTCAAGCATACGCGCAACCGTGGCTTTGCCTGCAATTTGAATCAAATCAGCGGCAGACATGTTGCCCAGCCATTCCGAATTGAAACGTACTTCGGTTTTGCTCTCATCCAGCAATTTGAACACTTGCTGTTTATACGTTTCCGCATTTTCTAATACTTCTTCTTGGGTGAGCGGTGGGCGAGTTGCGCTTTTGCCTGTGGGGTCACCAATCATACCAGTGAAATCGCCAATCAAGAAGACCACTTGATGCCCACATTGTTGAAATTGACGTAATTTTTCGAGCAACACGGTATGCCCCAAATGCAAGTCGGGTGCAGTCGGGTCAAAACCTGCTTTAATGCGTAGTGGGCGACCTTCTTTTTCTGCCAGCTTCAATTTTTCTTCCAAGCTTCCCGCAGGCAGAATTTCTAAAGTGCCACGGGATAATAATTGCATTTGTTGTTCAATGTTCATGGGTTT
>JALSZC010000095.1:13016-14477 GCA_027059605.1 Ghiorsea sp.
CGACGGTTTTGAGCATTTCTGTTACCACTATTACGGTTTCTACCTTGGCTAGGTTTACGATTATCATGGCGTTTTTCTGCAGCATCACCCGCTTTTAGACCTTCAGCTTTGGCTGTTGGGTTGCTTGGCTTTTCAAGTTTAATCATCTCTGGTGTGATTTCTTTGACAGGGATTGATTTTTTGATGTATGCCTCAATGGCAGGTACTTCAAAACAATAACGTTCACAAGCAAAGGAAATTGCTACACCATCTGCGCCCGCACGACCGGTGCGCCCAATTCTATGCACATAAGACTCTGCATCTTCAGGCAAATCGTAGTTAAACACATGGGTAATATCATCGACATGGATACCACGGCTTGCCACATCAGTGGCAATCAATAGTTTCAGTTCACCCTTGGTAAACATTTCTAAGATTTTCATGCGTTTGCGTTGCTGCACATCACCTGAAATAATGCCGACTTTAAAGCCATGTTTGGCAAGATCTGCAGCAAGTTTTTCACCTGTACGTTTTTCGTTGATAAACACCATGCCACGTTGCACATCCATGTTTCTTAGCAAGTAAATGAGCAAGGGTAATTTTTCATCCATAGCGGTGTGATACATGCTTTCCACAATACTTGCGGCTGTGATGTCACCTGTTTCAGCTTGTACTTTTTCAGGGTTGTTCATGTGTTCATATGCCAATTCCATGACACGATGGGAAAGGGTAGCCGAGAACATCAGCGATTGGCGTTCATCATACTTGGGCAAACGGCGCAGTAAGAAGCGCAAGTCCTTGATAAAGCCCAAATCAAACATGCGGTCAGCTTCATCTAGCACCATCACATCTACGGCTTTCAGGTCATAACAATGTTTTTTATGGAAATCAATGAGGCGACCAGGTGTACCAATCAGAATTTCTACACCAGTTTCAAAAGGACGTTGCTGCTTTTCATAGTCCACGCCACCAAATACAGCATGTACATTGATATTGGTATATTTGGTGAGTTTTACAGCGTCGCTGGCAATTTGAATTACCAATTCACGGGTGGGTGCAATGACCAATACACGCGGTTGATTGGTTTTTCGCCCTGCTTTGGCTGGGTTTTCTATGATGTTTTTGATGGCCGTAATCAGGAAAGTTGCTGTTTTACCTGTGCCTGTTCTGCCTTGCCCTGCAATATCTTTACCTGCCATGGTAATCGGGAAAGCAATTTTTTGTACCGCTGATAATTCGGTATAACCTAAATCATCAATGGCATGTAGCAAAGCATTGGGCAAACCTAAAGTTGTAAATTCGGTTTCTTTTTCAGCTACCCAGTCATCATCTGCTTGGATGGGCTCTGCAGGTTTGGCTTGAATGCGTTCATGATGTGGCTTGTGAACTTTTTTTGTTTGCGGACGTGGTTTTGCATGTGAGCGCGGTTGTTTTTTGCTCTGTTTTTGCGGAGAAGACCCAGTTTTGGGTTTACGAGCAGGT
>JALSZC010000096.1 GCA_027059605.1 Ghiorsea sp.
ATTTTTGTGTCTCACGATAGGGAATTTGTATCATCATTGGCAACGCGAATCATCGAAATTACCGAAGATGGGATTACCGATTATCATGGGACGTATGAAGAATATCTAAAATCTCAAGGTGTGGTTTAACTTTTCAGATCATCACTCTCATGATGCAGTACCTTTACAATTGCTGTGCTTAAATCATTGATACGGTAAGGCTTACTTAATATGGTTTCATGGTTGGCAAGTATGCCTTTGGTTAAAGTGCTATCGGGGTCATAACCTGTAGAAAAGATGATTTTAACATTGGGCTGAATTTGACGAATACGCTCGGCTGCTTCCATGCCACCAAGTTTAGGCATGACAATGTCTGTAATGACTAAGACAATTTCATGTTGATGGGTTGAAAATATATCGACGGCTTCGAGACCATCGGCAGCTTGAAGTACACGGTAACCTAAAGATTTCAACACATCAGCCCCCATTTCAAGCACCATGGGTTCATCATCAACCAATAAAATAAGTTCACCTTGACCTTTGGTGGTTAGCGTTTGCGTGTTGTCAACCTGTTCTGTGTTGCTCTGCTCCTCTAATAATGGGATATACACTTGAAAAGTTGAACCTTGGTTTTCATGGCTTAGCACTTCGATAAAACCTTTGTGTCGTTTCACAGCACCAAACACCATAGATAAACCTAAGCCTGTACCTTTACCGACCTCTTTGGTGGTAAAGAAAGGTTCAAATAAGTGTTCTAAATGTTCTTCTGGGATACCACAGCCATTATCTTGTATGCTTAATAAGGCATAGCTGCCGATATTAAAGTATGGGTGCTGTTGTACAAAATCTTCATCGACATCATAGGTATCTAGCGTAATATTAATACAGGGTTGATTTATACCTTCTATGGCATCACGAGCATTATTGATGAGGTTTAGCAGCACTTGGTGAATTTGTGTGGCATCACCATGAATTGCGATGTCTTTTTTTATGATATTGAGTTTAAGTTCAATGTTTTTAGGTATGGATGTGCGAATTAAACCAAAAACTTCAGTAATGAGATGGTTAAGATTAAGATCCTCCATGCTAACGGCATCTTTACGAGCAAAAGTTAACATTTGTTGAATTAAACTGGTGGCACGGTCTGATAATTGTTCAATGCGTGTTAATTTTTGCATAGCATCATCATCTTGGGCATAATGCATTTGTAATAAGTATAAATTGCCCGTTATACCAGCTAAAATATTATTAAAGTCATGCGCAATACCACCCACTAGTGTACCAACAGCTTCCATTTTCTGTGCTTGTGAGAACTTAGCTTCAAGTAGTTTGTGTTCAGTCAAATCGCGCTGTATAGCAACAAGGAAAATGGCTTTACCATGTTCATCTAAAATAGGGGAAACGGTACGCTCAACTTCAAGGAAAGTACCATCTTTACGTTTAATAGTGATTTCACCTTGCCAATGTTGACCAGCACGGTCTTGCGCCTCTAGTTTTTCATAAAAACTTGGTGGGTGTTGGTCGCTGCGTAGTATTTTGAGGTGCTGACCAATAGCTTCTTGAGTAGTGTAACCTGTTTGCTTCTCAAAAGCAGGATTCGCATATTCTAATCGTGCTTCTAAATTACAGATCATGATAGCATCTTGGGTATACTCAAAGGCACCATAAAGCTTTTGTAGCAGGTCTTCTCGTTGTTGCCGCTCCATGACGATACCTGCAAGCCTTGCGCCTGCTGCTAAGTCTGCCAATTCAAGCTCATTGGGTAGTGCAGGGTGGTTATAATACATACCAAATGCACCCAAAACTTTACCCTTGCTGTTTTTGATTGGTTCAGACCAACAGCAGCGCATACCATGAGGTAGCGCAATGTCTTTGAGATTTTTCCATTTGGGGTCAGTGGCAATATCCTCCACCAGTACACGTTCCCCCGTATAGGTAGATGTGCCACATGAACCTATATCGGCTCCATTTTTTAAGCCATTGACAGCATCACAATAGCTCTTGGGTAAACTTGGTGCACCACCATGGATAAGCGTATCTCCTTTGAGCTCTAATAATGAGCAACGCATGCCTGGGTGTCTGTTTTCATAAAGCAAGGCAATGGCATCATAGACTTCACTTGCAGGAACACCTTTAGCAATCATTTCTAATATTTTGGATGTTTGCTGCACCAAATCTTGGGATGCCTGCATAGCTTTTTCACGAGTCAGGCTTTGTAAACGTAGTGTAATATTTTGTAGATGTGTTTTATAAAGGTTATTGGCAGTTATTATTAAAAAGAATAGGTAAATAGAGCACATGAAAGCAGTTGAAAGTGCAAGTTTGTTTGCTTCTAGGCTTAGATTAATGGTGAGTGGAACCATGGTGAAGAAAATGAAAATAAAAGCAGGTGCGCGTAATACAGAGTGTGTTGTTGTAGCACCTGCTGCCATGCCTGTTAAAAGAATAACTGTGGCTGCCTGGAGCTCAAAGTTGTTTTCAGGGAATAAGAATATACCTGCAGCTCCCCAAGCAAGACCTGCTCCTGCTGTTAAGGAAGTATAAGCCGTTTCCCAAAATCCCATGTCTTGAGCAGTAGGTTGCTGTTGTTTAAATATAAAATAAAAAGTAATGCGAGCCAAGCTAAGTATAGCTGTAAAACTTAACCATAGTATAAGGGTGGTATGGGCAATATAAGGCCATTGCATATAGGTTAATACACAAGCTGCTATAGTTGTGGCAATAGCAGCCTTGAAAGAGGTTTTGTAGAGCAAATAAACTTGTTCTTTACGAACTTGAAGGGCTTGTGGGGTATTTCTTGTGTCCATAGCTCCTCCATTGGTTGTTAGCTTCACCCCCCCTGTCGCACCGTAGCATTACACATGACAAAAATCACTGACCTTTATAATGTGGGTTTACAGTTTGTTAGGGAAGCTCTGAATAAGTCTGGATGAAGCTGAGTCGATTAAGGCGAAGTTGAACCAGAATGAAATATTGCAAGGGCATGAATGCAAGGTTGACTTTTTCACTGTTTTGCGTATGCTAAAACCTAACGATAGGTCTTGCGGCCTACCCACTTGAGTCGATAATCTCTATAGGGGTTTGCTGTTACTTTTGTTGTGTGAAGCCCACTGGTTGGGTTACCTAATACAAGCGTACAATAACCCACTTAAGTGAAAAGGGTTCTGTGGGTAGGTCGTTTTATTGATACATCTATGCTATACATTGCACTATTGGCTTTAGCCTTTTAGTTTGCGGGTATGTTAGTCACTGAAAAATCCGAAAAAAAGTCCAAGCTTAAAAGTTTAGATACATTATTTATTAAAACTTATGGCTGTGCCATGAACGTTTATGATAGTTCACGCATGAGTGATTTGATGCAATCAGCTTATGGTTTGCGTATTGTTGATGAACCTGCTGATGCAGATGTCATTTTGATGAATACCTGTTCGATTCGTGAAAATGCTGAAAATAAAGTATATTCCGAGCTTGGGCGTTATAAAAAGATTAAAGATAAACGCCCTGATTTGATTATTGGGGTTGGTGGCTGCGTAGGGCAGCAAGAAGGTGAGCGCATTCAACAACGTGCACCATATGTGGACATTGTGTTTGGTCCGCAGACGTATCACAGGTTACCTGAGATGGTGAAAGAAATTCGCCGTGACCGTGTGAACCTTAGTGAAACAGATATGCCTGAGATTGAGAAGTTTGATCACTTACCTAAACCCAAAGTGGAAGGTCTAACGGGTTATGTTACCATTATGGAAGGTTGTGATAAGTTTTGCACCTTCTGTATTGTGCCTTATACACG
>JALSZC010000097.1 GCA_027059605.1 Ghiorsea sp.
TAACTGGGATTGTTTTGTTGTACATCAAGGTGAAAGCGCGCAGCTTACTAACAGTAAGCGAGCACTTTCAAACGCAGATGTAGGGCTAACAAAGCCCTAGATAGCAAAATCAAGCAAGTTTGTCGTCGGCTATGTGATAATGCGGATCTTCTTTGATATTGACTTCAACCAAACCACCCGCTTTCTTCAATAGTGCCTTACAATCTTGGCTTAGGTGGCGCAGGTGTAGGTGCTTGCCTGCTTTTTTATACTTCTCTGCCAAGTTATCAATGGCTTCAATGGCTGAATGATCTGCTACGCGGGAGTGGGCAAAATCGATAATCACTTCATCAGGGTCACCGGCTGGGTCAAACAACTCATTGAATCTATGCACCGAGGCAAAAAATAATGGACCATGCATTTCATACACGCGCTCACCAGACTCTAAATCTTTAGGCACAGCATAAATATGTTTGGCATTTTGCCATGCAAATACCAATGCCGATGCAATCACACCCACAACCACCGCAATCGCCAAATCAGTAAACACGGTTACAATCGTAACCAACACCACCACAAACACATCATGTTTGGGGATTTTGTTCAGCATATTAAAGCTTCCCCACTCAAATGTGCCTATGACCACCATAAACATAATGCCTACAAGCACAGCTACTGGAATTTTCTCAATCCATTCATGGGCAAACAAGATAAAGGAAAGCAAAAATAGAGCGGCTGCAATGCCCGACAAATTACGGCGGCCACCCGAAGAAATATTAATCATGGATTGTCCAATCATGGCACAACCACCCATGCCACCAAAGAATCCTGTCACGAGATTTGCTGCGCCTTGACCAATGGATACGCGGTTACCCTGCCCACGAGTACCTGTGAGTTCATCAAGCACAGTCATCGTTAATAGTGATTCAATCAAACCAATGGCTGCAAGAATCACAGCATAAGGAAAAATAATATAAAGGGTTTCAATGTTCAGTGGTACGGAAGGAATATGAAATGTTGGAAGCGAGCCTCCAATATGCGCAATATCACCCACAGTTTTGGTATCCAAATCACCAAAAATCACTACGGCTGACAACCCTGCAATCGCCACCAAACCTGCAGGCACAGCCGAAGTCAATTTAGGCAAAAAATGCATAATCAGCATGGTTGCAAATGCAAGCCCAAGCATCATATAAAGCTCTTTCCCCTGCATCCATTGTCCATCCACTTGAAACTGCGGCAATTGCGCCAAGAAAATCACAATCGCCAGACCATTCACAAAACCAAGCATTACAGGGTATGGTACCATACGAATAAACTTACCAAATTTCAGTAGCCCAAAAATAATTTGCAGCACACCCATAAGTACAACCGTAGCAAACAAATATTCCACACCATGCTCTGCTACCAATGCCACCATGACCACTGCTAAAGCACCTGTTGCCCCAGAAATCATACCCGGACGACCACCAACCAATGAAGTAATCAAACCCACCATAAATGCGGCATAAAGCCCAACCAAAGGGTGCACACCTGCCACAAAGGCAAAGGCAACAGCTTCAGGCACCAAGGCAAGTGCCACAGTTAAGCCCGATAAAATATCGTCTTTTGCACTCCAAACGTGCTTCTTATATAATGTGTATAACATGGATTCTCCGAGGTTAAACCAACCAAACAATCTTTAAGGGCGGCGCAATATGCCTGAAACCAGGTCTAAATCCAACCAACTCATTATACCCCTACACCCATCCTTGATTTTTTGGGAGATAAAACCCTCGTTGGGGATGGTCATTTAGAGCTTATCGCTAGCTCTGAACACCACCACTGACGGGGTGAAAGAATATTGCAAAAAACTTAAAAAGGACGAACGATGACAAAGATTAACACCGCGACCAAACCAAACACGGGGATTTCGTTAAAAAACCTATAAAATACATGGTCGCGCACATTTTTACTTTGTGCAAAAACTTTCACCAAGTGCCCGCAATAAAAGTGATAAAGCATTAATAAAAGCACTGTAGTCACTTTAAGACCAAACCAAAGCTGGTTGCCAAAATAACTCCATTGATCATACGCCATTATTGAGCCTGTAATCACCGTTATCCACATCATTGGCGTAACAAACCGATAAAGTTTGCGCTCCATGATAGCCAACTGTTGATGCACTGCCTCGTTATCTGTCATCGCATGATTAACAAATAAACGCGGTAAATAAAATAATCCCGCAAACCAAGAGGTAAACATCATGATATGTAAAACTTTAATCCATTCCATACTGGCAAGGTTAACTTTATTCAGCGACAACTTCAAAATAAACCGCTAGACTTCGTTTTAATTTTATATACTGACATTCAAGCAACAAGCGAGGAAAACTATGAAATCATTACTATTACTTTGTACACTTCTCCTGCCTTTCACTAGCTGGGCAACAGGTACGCAAGCAGCGAACGAAAAAGTAGCGGCAGCAATTCGCGCTACGCTTTCAGATATGCCCATCAAAGCCATTCGTAACACACCTATCGCGAGTATTTATGAAATTCAAGTCGGTGATACTATTTATTATACAGACAAAACAGGACAATACCTTATCAATGGTCATATGTTTGACACACATAACAAACAAGATTTAACAGCCAAACGTCTAGCCGACATCAACCGCATCAACTGGTCAGACTTACCGTTAAAGAACGCGATCGTGAGCGGCCCCAAAGATGGTCTTAAAATGGCAGTATTCACTGACCCAGACTGCCCATACTGCAAACGTTTAGAACAAAACTTACAAAAAGAAACTGGCATCCGCGTTTATACTTTCTTATTTCCACTCACCCAACTGCACCCTGATGCCTATGAGAAATCTAAGTCTATTTGGTGCGCTAAAGACCAACACCAAGCCATGCTTGATGTGATGCTAAACAATAAAACATTAAGCAAAGCCACTTGCAAAACACCTATTGATGACAATATGAAACTTGCTGAAAAACTAAATGTTCGTGGCACACCAACAATTTTTGCAGAAGACGGTCGTAAATATACAGGTGGTGATCTTAAAACTTGGTTACAACAGCGTTCAAAATAGATAGTAAAAAGATCAACTTAGGCACATGTTTAACCCTTGTGCCTAAGGCTCTTTTGTTATCTGCAACGAACAGAACTTATTTAAAATAAAGAATGTGCTAAATGTTTAAAAAGATGAGTTAAAACTCAGCCACCAAGCTTAATTATTTAAAATTACCGATGAGCCCAATGCGCCATTACGCTTGCTTACATGATTATTCACCCAAAGCTCGAAGTCCGCATAGGTATTATAAAATGCATCAAAGATTTGTAAGGGCATACGACAAGCTAAAGTGCGCTCCGCAGCGACCAGCTCAGTGTCAGCTGGTAAGCGCAAGATAGGGCTTGCATCACCATACATGGCATTCACACCCAATGTACACTTTGTCTGCCCACCTCGCTTGGCTTCAACCTTGCCAAAAACAATCACGTAAAAAACAGGGTGCTCCTTAGCATCTGAGTCTTTGCGCAAAACACGGCCTGGGAAATATTCAACCAACTCTGAATCTTCTTCCAACCATTGCCTATCTTCAGCACCAAGCTTAGTGAAGGCAGGGTGCATAAAAGAAATCGTTTCAATCATACGGCGTTGCACGACCTTCATCAAACTATCACCAGCAATGGGAGACATATGCACCATTGCATCCACTGTTTTATCCGAAAATTCTAACAATGTTGAATCCACAAAGGCCTCTACCGTTGCCGTACGCGGCAATTGATAAATACACGCAACTTC
>JALSZC010000098.1:0-7451 GCA_027059605.1 Ghiorsea sp.
AGAATGTCAGCATTGATGAAGGGTTCGACTAAAAAATCACCAAATAAATCAAGTGTTTGGTAGCTTGCATTGAAGCCTAAACGTTTGGCATTGTTATTGGCAGCTTTGACACTGGCAGGGTTTAATTCAGCACCTACAACTTCACAGCCTGTAGCTGCTGCAAGAGGTAGAGATAGGTTGCCACAGCCTGAAAATAAATCGACAACACGCTTTGCACCTTTACTCCACTCCAAAATTTGTTGAATGAGGGTTTGGTTGCCTCGTGCATGACCTTGTATGAAATCATTGGGACCTATTTGTATGTTGATAGACTTGTGTTCGGTGACTTGAATGGTGTCGAATAAGGTTTGAATAGGTTTGTGTAGTGCTTTAACGGATGGGCTACCAAGCTTACGCCACCACCATTGTTGGTTTTCTTGGATAGGGAGGCTAAAATCAGTAGGGCAGCTTTGTTCAGACTCTACAATAATATGTGTACCATTGCTTAGCTCTACAGCCTGAATGCTTTGGATAGATGTTGGTAAGTGGCTTGTTTCTAATTGTTTACGCAGTGTGTCTAAACCTTGGGTAATAGCTATACAAGTGTTGGTATGAACAATGTTATGACTGAACCGTTTACGAAAGCCAAGTTTGTTATTGTCCATAAACCAGCGAACTCGCCTGCGCCCTGCAAACTCAGTAGTTTGAGGCGTTTCAGGAATAATGTTTGTGTGCTCTGTTATAAAAGCTTGAAATGCGTCAGTGACCCAGCTGTTTTTCAAGTCAGCTTGTGTTTGTTGCGATAAGTTTTGTAGGGCGCAACCACCGCATGTTTGTGCAACAGGACACTTGGCTGAAATACGTTGCGGTGATGGTGTGACAATAGCTGTAACCTCACCACGAAAAGCACCACGTTTTTTTTGTGTGTACTGGAATTGGACGGTGTCTCCCACAACTGTGTTAGGAATGAGTACTGTATTGTTATGCTCACGAACTAAACCCTCACCGCCAGGTAATATGGTTTCCACTGTTGCTGTGTGTTGTTCGCTCATGCGTTACGAGAGAATATCAATAGGACCAATCGTAATCGGGCTTGTAGATTTGAAGCGGATACGTATAGCTTGAATCAGTGGTGCAACCTTGATGATGTCATCAATGGTCACTTGAATATCTACATCATCACCCTTGCGTTCAAAGATACGCTTCCATGTAAAGCTATTGGTAGGTTTTATTTCTAGGTAAACATATCCCTTTCTAAAGTCTGCACGACCAACACTGGCTTTATGTAAGATAATTTTAGAAACTACTTGGGGTTGGTCAAAAACCAACTTGGATTCACCCTTTTTACTAATTACCCTGTGTGTTTTACTACTGTTTTTCCTAAATGATTTTTGAAAAAAAACATGGTTTCCACCATTAAACTCGTGTTTGTTGTTGCGTGATACTTTAGACTTATCACTACGCGTGACAGTATAACGCACCTGCTTGGTTAAGAGTATGGGCGGGGTTATGTTTTCTTTTTTAGGTTTGCTTGCTTTCTTTGTTATTGTTTTTTTCTTTGCTGTGGTTGCCTGTTTTGTTTGCACTACTTCTTTTATTTGTTTCTTTATCACTTTAGTGCTTTGTTTTGTTTCAAGAGGTTTTGAAGTGCTTTGCTTTGCCTGTTTATTACTGGGATGTTTAACTGGTGTTTGGGTTACTTGTTTTTTTGCTAAAGCAGGGTTGGCTTGCGCTTTTGTTTCCTGTTTTGTTTCTTGTGGGTATGATGGAGCAGTTTCTTCTGCCATAGTTAGTACGGCAATAACCAGTGCACCCAACACTACAAAGAGTAGTGCTATACCTGACAAACCAGAAAAAAGTTGGCGAAGTTTTGGGAAAGTGTTAAACCACAAACGGAGGAGCTTTTCTTTGCCATGTTGTAACCATTGTTGTGCAACTTCAGCATTGCTAGGAGGCGGAAGAATAATAGAAGTTTTGCTCACATTTGAACTTGGACTTTGTTGTGGTTTTCTTGCCTTAGTGGGCACGGGTTTAAGGTGAGCCATGATATCAACAATTTTATCGCGAACAATGGCAGCGCTTTCTGGGCGACTATGTTTACTTTTGCTAAGTAACTTAAGAATAAGGTCAGATAAGGCAGGTGGTATGGATGGATCCAGCTTATTGGGAATAGGAGCGGGTTCACGCACTTGTTTTTCCATGATTTCAAACTCACCACCATTACTGGAGGCATCAAAGGGAAGTTTGCCCAAAACCATATAAAATAATAATATTCCAAATGCATAAAGGTCAGTTCTTGCATCAATGGGTTTATTTAAAATTTGTTCAGGTGCCATGTAACGAAATGAACCAACGGTAGCACCACTTTGGGTGAGGTCATCTTCACCATGCTCAGGTTTAGCAAGCCCAAAATCCAATAGTTTAACTTCATCATTACTTGAAACGAGCACATTGGCAGGTTTTAAGTCACGGTGTACCATATCAAAGTGGTGTGCAGCCTCTAAGCCTGTAAGTATATCAACTGCAATGCTAAGTTTTTTCTCTAATGATAGGTCTGGGTGACTTTTAAGGTAGGCTTTTAAGTCTTCACCCTCAATCAACTCCATAACCAAAGCCATATGGCTTTCATCCTCAAACAAGGAGAGTAGGGTTACGATATTGGGGTGCATCACCTTAGCGTGCATGCGAGCCTCACGGCGGAAGCGTTGTTTTAAGTTTTCATGTCTAAGTAAGTGCGGATGTAACACTTTAATTGCTACAGGTCGCCCTAGCTCTTTATCAATAGCGCGGTAAACAACACCCATCCCACCTTGACCAAGGCGGGATTCAATTTTGTAAGAACCTAAGTGTGTTAAGTCTTCACTGGGCGGGTTTTGTTCTGGGGTAATACTCAAAAAGTCTCCTGTGTTTCAGGCTTGATGTTCATGCTGGCAAGCCGATTGTTAATGTTCAATACGCAATGTCAAGGCAAATGCGCTAAGTTATATTAGCCAATCGGTTTTTTAATGGTCTATGGTGTGCATCACATAAACAAACAGCCAGTGCATCGGCTGCATCTTCGGGTAAGGGAAGGGGAGGTTTGAGCAGAGCTTTGACCATGTGTTGTACTTGGTTTTTATCTGCACGACCATGCCCGACAATGGCTTGTTTAACTGCTGTTGGTGAATAAGTATTGATAGGTAGGTTTGCATGGCAGCATGCTGCAATCAAAGCCCCTCTGGCTTGCCCTAGTTTTAAAGCGGATGACACATTCTTTGATACAAAAACATCTTCAATAGCTGCGCAAGATGGTTGATATGTCTCAATCATGCTTGAAAGCTCTTGAAACAATATGCCCAAACGTTCAGTGAACTCCCCTGTACCACAGCGGATAACATAATGGTGAACATGACGTACTTTATTGCCATAGACATCAATAATACCTACACCTGCTTTACGCGAACCAGGGTCTATTCCCATAAAACGAATGCTAGTCATGATATGTGACTACTTAAATTTTGCAGGCTATGAATGAGTTTTTTTCGCCCAACAATAAACCGAAAGGGGTGCCCGCCATTGATACGCCAAATCCATGCAGCACGTATGCCAGATAGTAATAAACAACGTATTTGTTCAGTGTTTTTATTTTGTTTGAGGTGCTCGGGTTTGCCACGGATAATCATGCGAGGCTTTATAGTGCTTACCGTTTCCCCGTATAAATGTGCAATAGCTGCAATGATATTTTCATGACATGGGTCGTTGAAAAACTGTACTTGTTTGTGGATTCTTAGCATGCCATCACCAATCTGTTGTAAGGTGCGGGGTTGTTTAGCAAGTTTCTTTTCTACGGCAAGCATACCAGCAGCATATTTGACGATTTGTTTTGCATGATTGATGTCTTGACCTTGGAGAAGGCGTTTGGCCTGTGTGTTTCCTAGAGAGAAATATCCATCTTGGTTATAGTCATCATTGAGTAAAGCATGCATACAGTGTTTGAAGTAAACAGGGTCACACTTTCCTGTTTGGCTGATGGAAGTAATAAGGCACGATGTTTGAACTAACGCAGCTATAGCAAGTGCACGTTGCTTTTCGCGTTGGGCTTTATTCTTTGAGTGGTAGGGTGCAGCTTTCATGTGGCGTAGTGTGGCGGTGTATATAGAATGTCACAAGTATAGGTTTAATTGAGGTGTTGCTGTGGTTGATTTTTTTGCGCAGGTTCGTCGTTGTTTAGCAGAAAAGAATATAGATGAAAAGGTGATAAAAATTCACCAGTTGGCAAAAGAAATGCGTCAAGGTGGTGAGATTCATGTTCAGTCTTTTGGTGATGTGCTGGATGTAAATGAAAATGGTCGCCCTGATAAGCCCAAATTGGTGGGTGCAACCAATGTTCCTAAGCGCGGTTTTGGTAGCCTTGAGGGTAGGGCAATTATGATGCACGCCATTGCTCATATTGAATTTAATGCTATGAATTTAGCCTTGGATGCGGTGCAACGCTTTCCGAATATGCCTGAAGCATATTATCGAGATTGGTTGCAGGTTGCTGATGAAGAAGCTTATCACTTTGAACTTATACGTGCACATTTACGCTTTTTAGGTGCTGATTATGGTGATTATCCAGCGCATAATGGCTTGTGGGATATGGTGGAGAAAACAGCGCATAATGTGTTACACAGAATGGCTTTGGTGCCTAGAGTGTTGGAGGCAAGAGGTTTGGATGTAACACCTGGTATTCAGAAAAAATTACGCCAATCTGGGGATAATCATGCAGCAACATTATTGGATATTATTTTTGCTGATGAAATAGGGCACGTTGAGGTAGGTACGCGTTGGTTTCGGTACTTATGCAAACAAGAACATAAGAAAGCAGATGATACGTTTTTTGCGTTGTTGCATGATTATTTCCCTAAGGGTTTGTACGGTCCGTATAATATGGATGCACGTGAAGCAGCAGGTTTTTCAGAGCATGAGTTGCAAATATTGCTAGATGGTTAATATATATGATGTGCTAAGGTTAACTTGAAGTTTTGAGCTTACGATAAGTTTGCATGACTTTTTTTACATAACGCTTGGTTTCTGGATAATTGGGTATGCTATTGCCTGCACGCTTCACAGCGTTTGGCCCTGCATTATAAGCAGCAAGGGATAGTTCGATATTTTGTTCAAAGGTGTTGAGTAGTTGTCTAAAGTATTTTGCGCCACCTTGTATGTTTTGTATAGGGTTCCAACTATTTTGCACTTGGAGTTGTTTGGCCGTTTGAGGCATGAGTTGCATCAGCCCTATGGCACCCGCTTTGGAGTATGCTTGGGGGTTAAAAGCAGATTCAGTATCAATAATCGCTTGTAATAGCCTGTAATCCAATTGGTTTTGAATGGCAGCATAGCGAATATGTGGTAGAAACTTGGTTTTATTTCTTTGATATTTTTCAAAGTTGTACCCTGCAGTACTTTGTTGTGTAAGTTTGGGGCGATAGATGGAGATAAGTTTGTATGAATCGTCCATGCGTTTGTCTGTAAAATACAATTGACCATCAGCATCATGGTAGGTGTAAATGTCTGCTGTAGCAGGAAGGCTGATGCCTAATACAATTACACACGCAAGTCGTTGTAATATCATAATAAATATATGGTTCCTAAGCCTAAGAAAGCTAGGAAACCAACCACATCAGTCACTGTTGTAAGTATGGTTCCACTGGCAAGTGCTGGGTCAATGTGTAGGCGTTGTAGGGTGAGTGGAATGAGTGCACCTGCAAGCCCTGCAACCAGTAAATTAATCATGATGGCTGCAGCAATAATAAAGCCAAGCGTTGCCCCATATTCAGGAAACCATAGGCTTGCCAATAAACCGACCAAGAAAGCAAAACACAAGCCCGTGACCATGCTTACGCTGACCTCTTTGAATAGAGCACGTTTAGCATTGGTGAACGTCACCCGCCCCAAAGCAATGCCACGCACCATCACCGTTAAGGTTTGTGTGCCTGCAATGCCGCCCATGCTGGCGACAATAGGCATCAACACAGCAAGTGCTACGATTTGCTCTAAGGTGCCTTGAAATTGAGCAATCACAACCGATGCAATTACAGCAGTCACCAGATTGAACATCAGCCAAATGCCACGCCGCCAAGCTGTGATGCGTACAGGCTCAGCCAAGTCATCTTGATGTGACAAGCCTGCAAGGTGATACATATCTTCGGTGGCTTCTTCATGAACCACATCAATGATGTCATCGGCTGTAATCCGACCAACCAGCACACCTTTTTTGTCGACAACAGGCAGGGCTAAAACATCATATTTATGAAAGATCCTTGCAACTTCCTCTTGGTCTTCATCCACAGTAACAGTAGGGAAATCGGCATCGGCAATGCGCCAAATTTTCTCATCAGGCTCGGTAAAAAGAAGCGCATGCAGAGGAACAACGCCAGTGAGTTTGTCATGCTGATTTACGGCATAAATATAAGTTAGGTTTTCAATGGATTGCCCCCAGCGGCGCAATACGGAAAGTACTTTCTCAATGTTCCAATCATCGCGAACTTTGAAAAGCTCTGCTTGCATAAGTCCGCCAGCAGAGGTTTCCTCATAAGCCATGAGTGGTTCGATACCCCGCCTATCTTCAGGGTCTAGCCCTTTGATGACTTCATCTGCGACTTCAGGTTTGACCGATTGCAGGATGTCGGTGGCATCATCTGAATCCAGATGTTCAACCACATCCTCAATATCGCTAGGGTTGAGCTTGGCAAGCAGGTCTTCTTTCATACCCTCAGGTAGTTCAAGCAAGGTATCACCCAATAAATCATCAGGGATGACCTGCATCAGTTGCAATCGTTCGTCATCATTGCGGCAAGCAAGAAGCTCTTCAGCAAGTTCAGAAGCATGCATGGTTGCAACTCTTTTTTGCAAGCCCAAGGTAGATGTTTCAATATCTACATGTTTATTGTCTTCTGGCATGTTGTCCTCGTTTTTAGTTAAAAGTAGCCGTTACTATAGCTTATATAAGTTTACCGCAATGGTAATTGTATGTTTTTAAAGGAAAATATCAAGAAAATGATTTTATGGTGTGGTTTTTGAGGTCTTTCACGCCCTCTGGGTAACTGTGACTGGGGTCACAAAATATGGGTTTAATATTTTTTTGTTGCATAAGTGTTTGATTTTGCTTAATATTCGCCGTGATTAATATCACTGTGTCCTCCGTAGGGGGGGGAAGGAGAAACTGGCATCACCATCTTTGCACATAAGAACATATTTGTGATTTTGTTTTTACTAACGGTTTTCATGGTTGGTAGAGCTGGTTATGCGCATAATGTGGGGCAATCTCAAACATCAAAATACTTTGCCCCAGAGACTGTTCAGATGTTGTTAGACCGCGCATCAGGGGTTACAGCGGGCGGCCCAGGTATTCGTACAGGTGATGTTTTAAGCTATATCATTGAGTCGGTACCATCTCCGAATGGTGCGACATTGGGTTCAGCAGGTTATGTGACTGATTATATTCCGCCTGG
>JALSZC010000098.1:7551-14387 GCA_027059605.1 Ghiorsea sp.
GGGTTACAGCGGGCGGCCCAGGTATTCGTACAGGTGATGTTTTAAGCTATATCATTGAGTCGGTACCATCTCCGAATGGTGCGACATTGGGTTCAGCAGGTTATGTGACTGATTATATTCCGCCTGGTATGGAGGTTGTTGGAGCAAGTTTTGTTGATAAAGTTCCCGACCCAACAAAGGTGGGTGGTTTTGCATTTATTGATAGACCCGTAAATTTACCTGGTATTTTAGGCGATGGCTGTGGTCAGCGAGGCTGTCAAGCTTACCTTGCTCCTTTTGTCAACGGTAGTATCGCTAGGGGCACACAAGATACAGGTATCTTTTTCTCTACAGACCCTAGAACCCAGAGGTTGCCTGCTGGTGTTGGTGTTGCCCCTTTGCTTCCCCCACTTGCAGCACCAGCAACAGCGCCAGTTGATATTACAGCCTGTTCAAAATCAAAGTTGGCAGGTGGTCAACTTGCTTTTATAACATACAACCAATGGGATTTTGATCAAGCTATTGCATTTGGGGATAGTAAAAATGCTTGTGGTGGAGGCATTATTAAGGCTCTGACTGGGGGCTCTGGGCGTGGTAATCCGCCCGTGATACCTGGGGTTGTGCCAGGTACTTTTGTTGGTCTGTCTTCACCAGTGGCGGGGCCAGACACCTATTATACCAATGACTATAACCCTTTGGGTGACGGTCTTTTTGCAACACCAAGCTTGGCGGATTTTCAACTTGTAGGACCCTGGCAGCGTATTTATGCTCCAGGTTCATTGATTGGTGGCTCAGGGCCTGTTGTGTTCTATAATTTGAATGGTCCTGAAATTATTGCAGGCGTACCAACATCTGCTGGCTGGGCATTGTCAACGGCAAACCCTTTGCCGCCAACGACCAATGCAGTGCGTTGGGCAATTGGCGAACGTACTGTTGGTTCCATTGAGTATGTTAAAATCAAAATGCGTGTTACGAATTTGACGACATTTGGTACCACAGCACTCAATAATACAGCTTATACCAACCATTCGGAAGTTTTTGGTGGGGATGCATCTGGAGGGGCTCAAGGCGGGAAAGATATGGTGTTTGCTTATATAGGTCCTAGTCAAGCTAACAATAATGCGCAATTGATGGTCACCAAAAAAGTTGTTGCTGTTTCTAATGTTGGGCCTACAGGTCCATGGATTTCATCGGATGGGGCATTTGTTGCTCCAGGGCAATGGGTGAAGTATCGCTTGAACTATTTGAACGCAGCCTCGGCACCGCTTTTTAATGTGACGATTACGGATAAGATTGATACGCTTGAAGCTATTTATGTGTCATCCAATACAGGCAACCCATTTGTGGGTGCTGCTATTTACCTTGCGCCAAATGTCACTTGGCCTCCTATTCCTCAGTTAAGCCCCGGTGGCGGCGGTTCTATGGAAGTAGTGGTGCAAATCACTGCCGCAGGTGGAGGAGCAATTACAAGCAATGTGGTTTCTGCAACAGCAAGCACTACAGCACCGCCTGCTGCACCTTTACTGATTAATGCTCAGTCATCTTTTGTGTCGAACATTTCAGGAGCAGGTGCTGTTCCCAATATTTCGCAAACCAAAACAGTGACACCAAGTGTTGCTGCTCCCGGTGGGCAAGTATTATACAGTATGCAATTGGTCAACCATGGTGGGGCAATTACACAACCCGCCAAAGGCAACAATAACCCTGCCAAAGGTCCTGTGTATCCCGCTGGTTTGGGTGTTCCTGCAGTGCCGCCTGCAACAGGGGGGGGGCTTATTGTAGGTGACTCTTTGCCAGTATCTTCTGCCCCTGGAGTAGTGCCTGTAGTTAAAGCGATGAATTATCTGAGTACACTTTCGGTAACCCTAAAGGATAATAATACGGGTATTGTCTATCCATTAGCTGTTGGGGATTATGCTATTGATACTGTAACGCGCCCTGGTGATGTGTTTTGGCAAATTTTAAACTACCCTGTAGGTTTCCCATCACCAGTTACAGGTTTGCCATTGCCTGCTCTAACCCCATTTGATTTTGCAACAGGAACACTTCAAGTTGATTTTTATGCAACGGTTGCGCCGACTACGCTACCGGGCGTGTACTATAACCAAGCTGAAAGCTATGTGGGAACTTGGGATGCGGTGAAAGGGAAGGCAGGTAAAGACATCAGTAAGGTTACCCCAAATCTTGCTCCAGTATCTGTATCTAGCCCTGATTTTACGACGTTTTGGAAAACTGCAACGGATATTAATGGTGCACCCACAGGGCCAGGGGAAACGCTGCAATATACGCTAAACGCAACCAATACAGGGTTGGTAGCGGCGACTAATGTGGTGATTACTGATGCAATCCCGACCAATACCAGTTTTATTGTGGGTACTGCAGTAGCAGGTGTCGGTGGCGTGGTTAGTTATTCCAATGATGGCGGACTTACTTATTTATATACACCTGTAGGCTTGGTTGGGGCTGTGGATGCAGCGGTTACGCATGTTAAATTCACGTATGCAAGTGTAGCGATTAATGCATCGGCAACACCAAGCTTTAGGGTTCAGCTTTCACCCTTGTTGGGTAATGGTGTGCAGATTTTAAATCAGGCAAATTTAACCAGTTTGGAAACAGGTTTAACAGTTTTTAAAAGTGATGACCCTGCATTGCCAGGGCTTGCCGATTTAACGACAACAACGGTGACCGCACAGCCAAATTATTCTACATCAACAAAAACAGCAACGGTGAATGGTGTTGCCGCTTCAACGATTGTGCCCGGTGATACTGTTTCATATACCATTACACTAACAGACACTGGCAATGATGCAGCAGGTTCAAGTAATATTAGTCTTAGTGATGCGATTGACATCAATGTATTGGATATTGCGACATTGACAACCACGCAGCCTGTGGGCTGGACAGTTGCAGGCCCTACTGCAACAGGGGTGATTACATGGAATGCTGCTAGTTTTGCTCAAGGGGCAACGGCTGTATTTACGGTATCTGGTGTGGTCAAAGCTGGGGTTGCCCAAGGAACAGTGCTTAATAATAGCATTGCAATTACCTCAACAGAGCTTGCAACACCCACAGTTATTCAAGCATCGCCGCTTACCGTACCGCAAACAACAGTTTCAGGTTATATTTATACAGGTGGTTCTGTAGCGAATGGGGTGGCGAATGTCACAGTAGCACTGCAAGCAACGGGCACGAATATTGATACGGTGAATACATTTACCGATGCCAATGGTTTTTATAGTTTGCCTGCGCCTGCAGCAGGTGCTTGGGATGTTCGTGTTACCGATGTTAATGGCATACTCTCAGGCTTAGCATTAAGCACTGGTTTTACCAATCCACTCCCTGTAACTTTGGTAAGTGGTCAAACGTTGGCGAATCAGAACTTTTCGTATGATTTCGTAGGTTCACCTGCACAAGTGAAAGGTCGTATGTTTGATGATGTGAACGGCAACGGCATTGAAGATATTGGCGAAGCTGCCTTGGTTGGTGTGAGCATAGAGCTGCGTACCCCAACAGGTGTTGTTTTGGCTACGACCACAACAAATGCACTGGGTGATTATGTTTTTAATAATGTGGCACAAGGCGATTATATTTTAGCAATCACCGATACAGCAGGGCTGCTTACGAACAGGTATTTAACGACAGGTATCGTATCTCCAGTGAGCTTAACAGGTTTGCTGCCAGGTTCTGTTTCCACGGTGAATTTTGGTTATCGAATTGGTAGCCGTATTGGTGATTTGATTTTTGATGATACCAATGCCAATGGTCTTTTAGATATTGGTGAAGTGGGTTTGCCAAATGTATCCGTTGTATTACAACAGGGCGGGGTAACGGTATATAGCACAACAACAAATAATACGGGGAACTATTTGTTTGAAGGTGTGGCTTCGGGTACATACAGTTTGATTGTCACCAACCCGTTTACAGGCATTGCAAACCCTGCAGTACCAGTGACGGCAGTTTCGGGTGTGGATCAATTGACTTTTGACTATGGCTTTAGTGCGCCGCCAGTCATTACTGTAACAAAAACAACAGCAAATCCTGTGGCAGGGCAAAATGCGGCAGTGGGTTATACCATTACCATTACCAATACAGGTGGTGCAGCGAATAACTTTGTTGTGAAAGATATATTGCCTTCGACCAACCCGCTGGTAGTAGCACCTCCAACATATACCCCATCATCGGGTAGTTTTTTATATTTGAGTACAGATAATGTAACGCTTAATGGTTTGCCTTTTAGTATTCCAACACAGCCTGCCAATTTTTCTACGCAGCCTGTTTGGTCTGGTTTTAGTATGCCAGGGCAATCCACATTAACGATTACGTTTACAGCTTTTAGTGATGCCATTGATGGTACATATTATAATGGTGTGCAATATGCCTATCAAAATGGGCTTACGCCTGTTCAAGTTGATGTTCCTGATTTGGCAACCGTGGTTGTTTCATCGACGGGCACTTTAAGCAAAGCTGTGACAGCGGTAAATGGTGTGCCTTGGCTAGGCGGTGAACCTGTAGTGGCTGCTGGAGATACCATTACCTATACCGTTACATTGCAAAATACACCTGCTGCATTAGAGCAGCGTGTTTCACAGTTTACTGAAACCATGCCTATAGGTTTTACGTATGTGCCTAATTCAACGGTGATTGTAGCACCTGTGAACCCAGTTGCGGTTGCTCCCGTACCTACACAAGTAGGGCAAACCTTAACGTGGCTCATGCCTGCTTTAAATCCAGCAACATTGGCAGGCAATGCCTTGAGTCAAATTACATTGCGTTTTGATGTCTTGGTTGGACCTACGGCAACTTCAGGTAGCCATACAGATATTGCGACTGCTTCGGTAGTGGCAGTACCTGTGCCATTACCTGCTGTGTTGCCATTGCCCACGGTGCTATCAACAGGAAATACAGCCCCCGTCACAGTTTCGCAGCCTATTCTAAGTATGATAAAAACAACCTCAACACCAGTGATTAGCCGTGATGCCGCAGGTAACTATGCACCAGCAAGTTATACAGTGACTGTGACCAACACAGGGGCAGCACCTGCAACAGGGGTGGTCTTGACAGATACGTTGCCTTTAGGCTTCAGTCTTGGATCTGGTACAGTTTATATCAATGGCATTGCTCAAGCTGCAGCTTCTGTGTCATTGTCACAAGTGGGTCAAACATTGACGATAACGACAGCACCTGCCGGAGGCTTTACGATTCCTGCCAAGAATGGTGTTGCTAATGGTACATTGGTTGTTAACTATACCTCCAATATTTCACCAACTACATTAGCGGGTACACAGGTGAATACGGTAAGCATGACTTCGATCAATGGTGGGTTACTTGCTGGTGTTTTGGCGAATGTTGAGCTTGTTGATGTGCAGCTTAGCAAAACAACATCAACACCTACGGTAACGCAAGGAAACCCGGCGACATATACCATTTCTGTTGCTAACAATGGTATCACTACAATCAATAATATTAACGTTTCAGATGTGTTGCCGTCAGGGTTTACCTATAAAGCAGGAAGTACATTAATTAACGGTGTTGCAGCAGCAGATCCTACAGGTACAGCAACAACTCCTCTATGGACGCTGCCAACGGTGTTAAATAACTCTATAACGACGATTACCTTCTCAGCGGATGTGGGAGCTGCTGCCACCCCAAGTATTTATTATAATACAGTACAAGCCAGCACGGCTACAGGGTTCTCATTCCCTAACCCTGGTCCAACGGCACCAGTTACAGTATTAGAGCCACAGCCTTCATTAACTGTGTTAAAGCTAGCTAATAACCCTACTGCTAAACCAGGGGATACGATTGTTTATACAGTTGTTATCACCAATACAGGTGCGGGTCAGGCAAATGTTGTGGATGTGACAGATGCGATGAGTCCTTATACAAAACTAGCACTCACGCCTTTTGCACCTGTAAATACAACAATTTTTAGTTTTACTGATGGTACTAACCCATCTGGATTGCCTGGTACAGCTACCGTGAGTTATTCAAATGATCATGGGGCTACATACAACTATACCCCTGTGGATGATGGTACGGGGCATGATCCTGCCATTACCAACTTCCGTTTGCTCATGGATGGTGTGATGAATGCCAACCAAGCAGCAAACCCTAGTTTTAGTATTCAGTATCAAGTGCAGGTGAAGTAATGTTTTTAAGTGAATATAAGGAGAAAGGAATGAAGTATTTACTAGTATGTCTGTTGTTGTTGCCGTCATTAGTATGGGCAGCTCCAGATATCCAAGTCTCAATTACGGCTGAGAAAGTTGTGGTTGTTGAAGATGGAGGAAAACAAGTTGAAAAACGTGTGCCTGCTACTGATGTGTTACCGGGTGATGAGATTGTTTATACATTACAATATGAAAACAAAGGTGATGAAGCTGCGCAAAATGTGGTATTGAATGATCCTATCCCGCAAGGTACATCGTATGTGGTGGCATCTGCTTTTGGTCCACTAGCTGAAGTAAGCTTTTCGATTGATGGAAAAACCTTTAAGAAACCAAGCCTATTAACTTATACGGTGAAAAAGAATGGAAAAACGGAGCAACGCAAAGTTTCGCCAGAGCAATATACACATATTCGCTGGGTTGTGAAAGAAATTCCTGCTGGCAAGTCAGGTGTTGTAGGCTTTAGAGTAAAAGTGAATTAAAAGTTGGTAAGAAGTTTAACAGCAATGCCTACGGGCAATTTATAACATCTACGGATGAAAAAAGGAGAGTGATATGAAAACCATATCGAGTATAAAAAAAGGAGTGTTGAAGGTTGTTGCAACAACATTGTTTGCCGCAGTGTTGATGGCAGCAGCACAAACATCTTCAGCCAATACCGGTGCAGGAACAACGATTCTAAACGTTGTG
>JALSZC010000099.1 GCA_027059605.1 Ghiorsea sp.
TTGTTGTATGATACGAAGAAGAAAAAATTTAATCGAGATATTAATATTGCGCAAACACGTGAAGCTTTAGACTTTTTAGCTTTGAGTGGTCTTAAAAGTAAACGTCGTGTATTGATGATAGATGATGCAAACCTTATGAATAACCAAGCTGCCAATGCCTTACTTAAAGGTTTGGAAGAGCCAACAGAAGGTAGTTTGTTGTTGATTGTGTGCCATGATTTAACACGTTTACCTGCCACGATTCGTTCACGCTGTATGCTGCAAGCCTGTTCACCACTTCATCCAGAGCAAATGCAGCAGGTATTACAGGCGCAAGGCTTTGATGAAAAGTTGCTTCCATTGGCAACTGAACTGGGGCAAGGAAGTCTTGGTAGAATTGAAGTGTTGCACGAAGATAGCCAGGCAAAAGCACTGTTCGTTTGGCAAGGTTTGGTTGAGAATTTAGCCCAATCAGATATTGGTGGTATTCAGCAGTGGTTGGATAGCCATGTCAAAAACATACCACATGATTTAATTGCTGGTGTTGTCTTGCTTGCGGCACAGAAGCAGGTGGTTGAGATAAGCTCGTGGCAACAATCGGATGCGTTGTTTGCTGCAATGCAAGCCGTTGCAAAATGGCCTAAGGAAGTCGTGATGCATACTTTGCGACCAGTACCTGCGCTATTATCCTATATCCTACAGTTAAGAGGTGCTTTAAAATCAAGATGAGTGCCTATAATACTTTTCTTTTATCCACTTTTTTAGGGTTTTGCATGCTTTGCCCAAGTTATGTTTTTGCACAAGATGATGGGTTGGTTAGCATAAAAGAGCAGACAGAAGAAAGTCGTAAGGATAAATCAATGCGCTTGATTGATGAAACGCTGTTGCAGTATGATGATCTTAAAGAGATTTTTATGTATCCTTATGAGCATAGTGAAGACACGTGGTATTATTTGGCAGGGTTAGGTGGGTTGATTCTAGTAGATAAGCCAGTTACTGCTTATTACCAAGACAAAATTGAACCTATATTTGCTGGTCATAAGTTAAAGTTTCCAAGTTGGGCTAAGTTTTGGCCTGATCGAGCAGCAGAAGGTTATATAACGCTTGGTGTTACAAGTTCGTATTTGGTGGGCATGGCTTTGAACGATGCAAGACTGCAACAGTCTGCGTTATTGGCAGGCAAAGCCTCGGTTTATTCGATATTAATATCGCATCTTACAATTAAAACTCTGCTCGCAAGAAAACGGCCTGTAGCAAATTTAAGTTCGGGAGAAGGCGAATCAAGAGATTATACAACAAACCCATTTGCTTTTGGATATTATCATGCACCAAGCCTTCAGAGTGGAAAGCAATATGGAACAGCGATGCCTTCGCTTCATTATACAGACTTTTTTGCTGTGGCTAAAGTTTATCAGAAAATGTATGGTAATTATTGGGTGCCTTATTCCTTGTTGGCTATAGCATTAACTTCAAATATCCAGGGGCATAAACATTGGGTTTCAGATATGGTGGCAGGGGCTGTAATAGGTACGTTGATAGGGGATGTGATTACAGACCATGTACTTCAAGATGATAATAAAAGTAGCACAATGATTTTACCCACCATTTCAGGTGATGAGGTGGGGCTAAGTTTAAACTATCAATTTTAAGTTTAGTTGGTGTATGCGTGTTTTTTTATGCAGGATGTGAGCGTGCCTCGTTCTTTTTGAGGGAAGTTGGCATTTGATGATGTTTCCTTAACTTGCTTGTTTATATGGTGTTTTTTTATATTGATGCGTAATATTGTGTGTGTAAAAATATTTTCCTTGAGTTTTCTTGGAAGTGACGCTATAAATCGCCGCCCTTTGCAGGGGTAGACCTTTGAAAAGGGTCTGAAATAGGAGTTGTTAAAGTGAAAGCAGAAATTCATCCAGAATATCATGTTGCCAAAGTGACTTGTTCATGTGGTAACGCTTTTGAAACTCGCTCGACTAAGGGCGATTTGCAAGTGGAAATTTGCTCCGCATGTCATCCATTCTACACTGGTAAACAGAAGATTGTAGATACGGAAGGTCGCGTTGAGCGCTTCTACAAAAAATACGGTAAGAAGCCTGCGAAAGCTGCTTAAACCTCGGGCTGGAGAGCTAATTATATGTATGCTGTAATTAAAACAGGCGGTAAACAATACCGCGTTGCTGAAGGTGATGTTGTTCGTGTTGAAAAGCTGAACGCAGATGTTGGAAGCGAAATCACATTTGATGAAGTTTTGATGGTTGGCGAAGGTGCTGACATTAAAGCGGGTAAAGATGCTGCGAAAGCGAAAGTGACAGGCGTGATTACTGAAGCTGGTCGCGGTCAAAAAGTTGTAATCTTTAAGAAACGTCGTCGTAAGAACTATCGTTTGACCAAAGGTCATAGGCAGTCTTTTACTGCGGTTCGTATCGCGAAGATTGGTTAAGGAGATAACTCATGGCACATAAGAAAGCAGGCGGCTCCACCAAGAACGGACGCGACTCCAATGCGAAACGTCTTGGCGTGAAAAAATTCGGCGGAGAAGTGGTTGTTGCTGGCAACATCATTGTTCGTCAACGTGGTACTAAAATCCGTCCGGGAACCAATGTAGGTTGTGGTAAAGACTTTACATTGTTCGCACTAACTGATGGAAACATTGAATATTATAAGCGTGATGGTCGTACAACGGTTCGTGTTGTAAGCTAATCGGTTTTTAACATTCGATTTGATTTTTAAGAGGGGTGCTGAAAAGCGCCCCTTTTTTTGTTGGGTGCACACGCTAAGATACGTTGGCAGAATATAGGATGGGTATATGCGTTTTATTGATGAAGTAAAAATTGAAGTTCGGGCGGGCAACGGTGGTGCTGGTGCGTCTTCATTTCGCCGTGAAAAGTATATTCCTAAAGGTGGCCCAGATGGGGGCGATGGTGGGCGTGGTGCGCATGTGATATTCACAGCCACACGCGATAAAAATACGCTACAAGAATTGTATTTGCGAAAACGAATTATTGCTGAAAATGGGCGTGGCGGTCAGGGCAAAAACAAACACGGTCGCATGGGTAAAGATATTGAAGTGTTTGTGCCTGTGGGCACTGTGATTCGCAATGAAGATGGTGATTTGCTTGCTGATTTGAATGAAGATGGGGCATCTGCCATTATCGCTAAAGGCGGTGTTGGTGGGCAGGGTAATGCAAGGTTTGCCACACCAACCAATCAAGCACCGCGCTATTGTCAGCCAGGTATGCCAGGTGAAGCAGGTATTTGTCATTTGGAATTAAAAATGATGGCAGATGTTGGGCTTGTGGGTTTGCCCAATGCCGGCAAATCAACCTTTATTTCTTGTGTGTCCAATGCGCGCCCTAAAATTGCGGATTATCCGTTCACGACATTAGCCCCATCGTTGGGTCAGGTATTTATGGATGATGGGGATGGGTTTGTGATTGCCGATATTCCGGGTTTGATTGGTGGAGCGCATGAAGGCAAAGGTCTTGGGCATAGGTTTTTGCGCCATGTGGAGCGCACGCGTTTATTGCTGCATCTTGTAGATGTTGCACACCCCGAGGGCATCAGTATTGATGCGCAAATCAAAGAGATTGAAGGTGAGCTTGTGGGTTATGGCGAATCCATCGCCAAGAAAAAACGCTTTTTGGTTTTGACCAAAATGGATGCTTTGGATGAGGACTTGCGAGAGCAAGTGTTAGAAGAAGTTAAAGATTATGACTTGCCCACTTATCCGATTTCTTCGGTGAGTGGTGAAGGGGTAACGCAGCTTCTTCGTGATATTTATGATGAAGTGGTAAGCATTCGAGCTTATGAAAAAGAACATGAGGATGAAAAGGAAAAACCAGTAACGACAAGATTGGCAGTGCCAGAAGTCGTGGTGGAACCAACCATATATGATGATGAAGCAGCGCGATAATTTAAGTCAAGTTAAACGTATTGTACTCAAAGTAGGCAGCTCGCTGCTTGCTGACCCTGCGCATGGCATCAACACGAGCATGGTCAAGCGTTTAGCTAAAGATATTAAAGCGTTGCAAGATAAAGGTATTCAAGTCTGTTTGGTATCTTCAGGTGCTGTGGCTTTGGGCAGGGTGCAGCTTGGTTGGTTGGATAAAAAATTGAATGTGCATGAAAAACAAGCTGCGGCAGCTATTGGTCAGCCTTTGCTGATGCACGCCTATCAGCAAGCCTTTTCCGAACTTGATTTGGTAGTAGCACAAATGCTGCTCACCAAGGATGATTTAAGGCATAGAAGGCGTTATATCAATGCCAGCAATACCAGTAAAACATTGTTTGCGGCGGGTGTTGTTCCTATTGTGAATGAGAATGATACGGTGGTGGTTGAAGAGATTAAGTTTGGTGATAATGATGCTTTGGGTGCGTTGGTGAGCACGGTGGTGGAAGCGGATTTGATGGTAATGATGACGGATGTGGATGGTTTATTTGAAACCAATCCTCATCAAGATAGTCATGCCAAGCGCTTATCAAATGTTGCGCAACTGACTACAAACATTATGGATATGGCGGGCGATGTTGGCTCTAGCTTTGGCACAGGTGGCATGAAATCGAAATTAGACGCTGCCAAAATTGCCACGCAAAGCGGCGTGACTGTGGCGATTATCAATGGGCAAAGTCACGATGAACTACTCAAACTTTTGGGTGGTGAAGATGTGGGTACGGTGTTTTATTGCAATAATGATAGGCAATCATGGCACCAGCATTGGATTGCCAATTTGCTTCCAGTATCTGGGAAGCTAATGCTTAAACAAGGTGTGGATGATGGTGGTAGCATCATGCTTGAACACATTCAAAGCCTTGAAGGGCAGTTTGATAAAGGTGACTGCGTTGAAATTTGGTACGATGGTGTGCTCATAGCACGTGGGCTTACAAATTATAATAGCGAAGATATGCTTAAACTATTAGGGAAACACAGTAGGGATATTGAAACTATTTTAGGTTATGTGGACTTTAAAAGTATGGTGCATAGAGATAACTTAGTCATGGTTAGTAAGAGTTAAAGGAGAGTATGTTGCGCTATTTTAGTTTACTGATGTTGTTTATGGGCTCTACATGGCTTTGGGCCGCAGAATATGATGTTTATACAACAATGGATCATTTATATGCTGAAAGTAAACAAGATAGGGCTGTGATTGCTGATGAATATCAACGTGATAATATTGTAAAACACTTTGTTAAGAAGTTATCTAAGCTTGATGATAAGGGTTTAGGTGCTGTCAATTCAGATAAGAATCAAGATGATTTAACCGCTCTGAAACGTGAAATTGAAGATTTAACTTATACTTATACACATCAAGTACGTCCCGTTTTGCTTAATAATATCAAACTTAAACGCAAAGATAATGGTGCTAGGATGAATAAAGTTGAGTTATCCAAACTGATGTTTGCCACTAAATATAACCATAGAACGCGAAAACCAATTATGGGTATTTTTTCTTATCAGCAAGATATTGACGATAGTCTTTTTGGTGAGAAGCTGGTTCAGGCAGGTTTGTTTGTGAATTTTCCCCAGCTAAAAGAAGAATTTTGGGTGAAACAAGCATTAAAGATGGATGTTGAATTGGCAGCATTTAGGCGTATGCACTTAGCTTACATGGATGGCATTAAATTTTCTCATCATGAACTCAAGAAAAGTTCAGTTCAAAAAAATACTAAATATAAACAAAGCACGGTGAGTGACTGGCCAGCATATAAACGTGAGAAAGTTGTGCGTAAGTTTGTGCGTAAGATGGAAAAGCTCGATGATAAACAACCATTTTCAGCATTTAAACAAGACTTGGTCGCATTACTTGAAACATTTGAGCAAGTCGTGAAGCCAATTTTAATTGATAATGTAAACATGAAACGTTTTGATATAGGTGCAAGGGCAAACAAGGGCGATTTAATTGCATTGTTTTACCCAAATAAAAGAAATTATAAAACGGGTAAGCCAATTTCGAGTAAACTTTATCATGGTGGAATTTCAAAACATGAGCTTGGTTATTTGGTAGCGCAGCCGGAACTTGCTCAAAACAATGTAGTGAAACGTGCTTTAGTGATGGAAACTGAGCTGGCTGAGCTTTTAAAAGAACATAAAATATATTTAAAAAATGATAGAAGTTTGATGTGGTGAGGGGTTAAAGATGACGAGTATAACCATGAATTTATTGGGTAAACAAGCTAAGGAATCAGCAGCAAGTCTGCGTATGGCGGATACCAACAAGAAGAATAAAGCCTTAACCTTGGCAGCAGCACACTTTCGCAGCGATATGGCGGATATTTTGGCAGCCAATGCTAAAGATATGCAAGCAGCAGATGAAAATAACCTTGAAGCAGCCTTGAAAGACCGTTTGGCCTTGGATGAAGCTCGTGTTGAGGCCATGGCAGAAGGTTTGGAACAAATTGCGGCATTGCCAGACCCTGTTGGTGCCATTTCTGATTTGGTGTATCGTCCATCAGGTATTCAAGTGGGGCACATGCGTGTGCCTCTCGGTGTGATTGGTATTATTTATGAATCCCGTCCTAATGTGACTGCGGATGCGGCAGCCTTGTGCTTGAAATCGGGCAATGCTTGTATTTTAAGAGGTGGTTCTGAGGCTATTCATTCCAACCGTGCCATTGCCAAATGTTTGCGTGCTGCAATCTCTGAAGCTGGTTTGGATGAAAATGTGGTGCAACTCATTGATACCACGGATAGAGCCATGGTTGGCGCGTTGATTACAGCGGATAACTATGTGGATGTGATTATTCCTCGTGGTGGTCCAAGTTTGATTAAACGTATTGCTG
This sequence comes from Ghiorsea sp., assembly GCA_027059605.1. Classification (GTDB taxonomy): domain Bacteria; phylum Pseudomonadota; class Zetaproteobacteria; order Mariprofundales; family Mariprofundaceae; genus Ghiorsea. Next base: position 6,754 of record JALSZC010000099.1, read on the forward strand.
CGGAAGCTAAAGTACCAGTGATTAAACATTTGGATGGCATTTGCCATGTCTATATTGATAAGGCAGCCGATAGAGAGATGGCAGTAAATATCGCGCTTAATGCTAAAACGCATCGGTATGGTGTGTGTAATGCTATGGAAACATTGTTGGTGCATCAGGATGCTGTGGACTGCTTACCTAAAATCATCAAGCAACTGTTGGATAAAGGTGTGGAAGTGCGTGGTTGTGCCAAAACACAAGCGGTAAATGAGCAAGTGATTGCAGCAACGGATGAAGATTGGGCAACTGAATATTTAGCACCTGTATTGTCTATCCGTGTGGTGGATGATATGCAACAAGCCATAACTCATATTGAGCAATACAGTTCAGCACATACTGAGACTATTGTTACTTCTGACTACGCTACGGGGCAGATATTTTTGCGCTGTGTTGATTCCGCATCGGTGATGTGGAATGCCAGTACACGTTTTGCAGATGGTTTTGAATATGGTTTGGGTGCTGAAATTGGTATTTCCACCGATAGGTTGCATGTGCGAGGGCCTGTTGGGCTTGAGGGTTTGACCACTCAAAAATGGATTGTGCTGGGGCATGGTGAAATCAGAAGTTGAATAGTTACACTCAATAATAACTATACGGATTGGAGTGTTTTATGAACTATTCAGTGTTAACAAAATCTGCATTTTTAATTATATGCTTAACCATTTCAGGTATATCCAATGCAGAAGTAGCAGCAGGTCCGACCCCTAACAATGCTGGCAAAATAGGGCTGGAGATTGTGGCTTCAGGTTCAGCTAGGTATATTAAAGATTGGATTTCGACACCTTCAGATGAGGCTGTCACTATTAAAAGAATAAAGAATGCCTATCCAGAACAACTTATCGTTATTGCTTTCCTTGTGACAGGTATGACAGCAGACCAAGCAGGAAATTATTCATTTTCCATATCAGTTAATATTACAGAACCAGATGGGAGAATAATGTTTGGGCTTAGAGGCTATGCAAAAGGTCAAGGGAGACAGCCAAACCGACCTACATTTATAATGGCTGATCCGGCATTGGATTTAATATTAGAATCAAGTGACCCTGCTGGTGTATACAAGATTATTGCTGAGGTTACCGACTTGGTAACAATGCAGAAGTCCAAAAGCTCATATGAAATAAGGCTGTATAAATGATATTTTGCACTGTGTAGCGAAGAAATCTAACGAGGCACTCTGCAATGGTCAGCATGACACGTATCTGTGTTTATCAGTGGTTGTTTTCTTCCCTCTGTGAAGCCCTGCGTTCTCTGCGGTGAAAATTGTTTGTTCATTTTTGCGCAGCCAAAAACGAACCAAAAATCCGTAGGACAGCGGGTTTAGACGCACTTTATTTAGTGCGGGGGCTTGCCCCTTAGAGGCATGGATGCCTCGAATCAAAAAGCTTTATCTTCATTTCTTTGTCATCAAAGAAACGAAGCAAAGAAAATGCCCTAAATAGCTGTGTGTTTCTTCGATGATTCGCAAAAGCGGGCGCAGAATTAGAATATTCTGCTTCTTCCCTTCTTTTGCCAACCATCTCAGCACAGCTATAGCAGGGGGATGATGGTTGCAGTTGTTTCTGCTTTGTCATTTCGACCGAAGTGGAGAAATCTTAAAGATCCCTCAACTTCGTTCGGGATGACATAAAAACTCTGCGTAACTTTGCGGTTAGGGGTTCTTTTTAGCCTTCACCACGCATATATTTACCATTGTATTTAATCATAGAGCGGATTTCTTTCACATAGGCTTGTCCACGTTCAGAATACTTGCTTAAACCTGCTGCAAGCTCATGTGCTGTTGCTTGTTTGCCTTCAGCACGTTTCTGGGCGCGAATTTCACGTAAATCTTTATACACACGACCTGTATTTAAGTTGCGCAAATAGCTGCGTACTGACAGTTGAGGAGATTTGAATGCGGCTACTTCGTGGGTAGCGCCAGGGTTGCGTCGAGCAGGTACTAAACCACAGCCTTTGGTATAACACCATTGACCAAATAAGTTGTTTGCTTTGCGTGCAAAGCGGGATGTTCCCCAAGCTGATTCATTGGCAGCTTGTGATAATACCAATTCTAAGGGTACAGTATCTACGCGTTTGAGCAGCTCTTTCCACGGTATTGAACCATCTTTTTTATGTTCTAAACGGTAATACTTTAAAAGTGTTTCAAGCTTAGTTTTCTCTGCTTGGCTTAGAGAAGTTTTATTGCGTATATTGAGTAAAAACTGTCGTTGTTCTTGAATACGCTCATTTTCGGCAACAACCATAGGGCGTAGTGCATTGAAAAACTTGCGTTTTTTTGTTTTGACATCGCGTTCATCACGCAAGTCTGGAATAGCATGTGCCAGTTCATGTTTGTCTTCATATAATGAGCTGTATGCATCAGAAGCTATGGCACTACTGTGCAAAGAAAAGAATGATAGACCACATATAAGTCCAAGTCCTAGTTTGATTGTTGTTTGATATTGCATAAATAAATCCCTTTCCCTTTTGTTGTGTTATTGCGCGTTAGTTTAACAGGTTTTTTTCATTGAAGTGTGATGCTTGTCTCAGATGTTGTGTTTATATTGTAATGCTTGGGCAGCTTGTTTGGGGTGAGTTGCATTTAAAATGCCTCCCATGGTGGCAACACCATGACCTTGTAATTGCTCAAGCACATCAGGCTCAATGCCACCTAATGCAATGACTGGTATGTTTACGCTGGATGCAAGTGTGAGAAACTTTTCTGCACCCAAGCATGGCGCACCTGGATGCGACTGTGTAGGAAACACAGGTGATAAAAAACAAAAGTCTGCGCCTTGGCTTTCAGCATGTTTGAGTTCGTCTTTGTTATGACATGAAGCTGAAACAAGGTAGTCACCATCCAACCATTGTTTGATTTGTCTGATTTCTTGAATGGATTGTGCATCCACATGCACACCATCAGCTTCGACGGCTTTGGCAATATCGGCATGACTATGCACAATGAAACGTACAGGTTGGTTTTTGGTCAATATGCGCATTTTGGAAGCCAAGCTTAATAGTTTGGCGGAATCCAGATGTTTCTCGCGTAAAATAATAGTATCTACGCCACCTTGTATGGCTTGCTCAATACAATCCAACATGGCTTGTTGGCTATTAAAGCGTTTGCTGTCGGTGATGAGCACCAATTGTATGGGTGGTAGGTGTTGTTTCATTCGTTATATTAAAAACGTTTGATAACCCACATCGGTGGTTTGGGCATTTCATTGCCTGCAACACGTCGTTTAAATACCCCAGTACCTTCATCATCATAAAGATAGTAAGGAGGAAAACCGCCAGCAGGCTGCACTTTAATCATCCAAGTTTTACCACCTGAACGATATTCAGTGATGGTGGCATTGTCGCCATCATGTTTATAGGTACGAACTTCAACTTGGTCGTTTTCCACCTTAGGGTTAAGTTCTTCGCGCAAGTTAAAGTCTTCAGCCCATACTGCGTTGGTACAAGCGAATATACAGAGTAATAAAAGATTAAATTTCATAATCCACCACCTTACGTGATGTGGTCACACGTTGCATCATCGGAATCACCGCTTGGTGGTCAGGATGTGCAACATAAGCGTTAAGGTCATCACGATTTTCAAATGTAGAATACAATACCACATCTGCAGAAGCATCGGTAGCACTAAAATCAATACCAACTTCTATGTCTATAATGCTGGGTACTTTGCCTTTTAAGTCTTCCAAAGTTTTCTTAACCATGGGGGCATCATTTTTATCCTGTAATGTCCACATCACAATATGTTTAATCATGTTTTTGTTGCTCCTGATTTTTGTGTAAATTTCATACAAGGTTTACCCGATGAACGAAACACATCTAGTGACGGCATAGCCCTTGATTTAAAAGTAAATACCTTGCATCCATAAGGTAGTTTGGCATCCCAAGTGATAAAAAAATATTTACATTGTCGGCAGACGGGTTGTGCATGAGAGGGCTGCTTAGTTGTCAATGTCCACCTGAATCATGCCATGATTTACACGCACTTGAAATACTTCAATATCCTCATAAGCAGGTGGGGTTAAGGCTTTGCCATTAAGGATACAAAAACGTGCGCCATGCCTTGGGCAAATAATTTCATCACCCTCACAATCACCCGATGCCAACTCGCCACCATCATGGGAGCAGCGATCTTCAATGGCATAAAAACCTTGGCTAAGGTGGAATACAGCAATTTTTCCTGCATCGGTATCTACTACGATTCTTTGTCCCTTGGGACAATCATTTTCTGCCGCAATATCAATCCATTCTGCCATTATAAGGCTCCATCAAGAAATATTATTTCATCCCAAATACTTGTAGGTTTACCATCAGCATCACGAAAACGAAGGTGTTGCTGTTTAGGCACCATGCGATTGGCTCTGCCATAGCAGTCATCTTGCACGACATCATCAGAGCGTGAGGATAAAACCAACATATCTTCATCAGCGAGTAAATCAGTGATTTCATAATCATCGTTTAAATAACGAACTTTTCGCCCAACCAAGGCGTGTAGGTCATCAGGATTAGAAAAGAGTGCTTGCAATTGTTGATGACTCATACGTATTCTCCTTGTGGCTTTCTGATGCTAGTGTAGAAAGCATGACTTAAAGCGTCAAATGATTGGGGTAGGATACAATGGATTTTTCACAGTTTTCAACATGGATGAGTGATTATACTTGGGTGCGTTGGGCGGTGGCTGCGACGTTATTGATGGTGACAGTGTTGGCTCATCGTTATTTGATTCGTGGTTTACAACGGGTGACCAAGCATTTGGCAGGTAAAACCAAAACAACATTGGATGATACCTTGTTGCAAGCTGCAGAAAAACCGTTGAGTTGGTTGATTTTATTGTTGGGGATTTGGGCTTCTGTGATGGTATTAAACCCACCTTCGGATGTTTTACCACTGGTAGCCATTGCTGAACGTTTGGGGCGTATGTTAAGCATTGTGTTGGTGGGGTGGTTCTTGTGGCGTTTGATTGATGGTTTTTCGGTGTATGCCATGTCGCGTGCGCAAAAGACAGATTCAACATTGGATGACCAATTGGTGCCCTTTGTATCTAAAACATTAAAACTTTTTTTGGTTGTGACAGGTATTTTGGTGATTGCGCAAAATCTTGGTTATTCGATTTCAGGTTTGGTGGCTTCATTGGGTATTGGTGGTATTGCGGTAGCTATGGCAGCTAAAGACACCATTGCCAACTTGTTTGGTTCGGTGATGTTATTGGTGGATAGACCTTTTGCTGTGGGTGATTGGATTAAAACATCACAATTTGAAGGTGTGGTTGAAGAAATTGGTTTCCGCTCCACACGCATTCGTACCTTTGCCCGCACTTTGGTAAATGTGCCCAACTCTATACTTGCCAATATGGTGATTGATAATATTGATGCACGCTCGAAACGGCGCATTAAAATGCGTATTGGCGTGACTTATGATACGAGCACAGAAAAAATGCAGCAAGCCATTGCGGGTATTGAGAAAATATTGGCAGAACATCCAGGTGTGGATCAAGAATTTTCATTGGTGAAATTTGATAATTTTGAAGATTCGTCTTTGTCTATTTTCCTTTATTATTTCAGTAAGAGCAAAGAGTGGGCGGTATATTTGCAGGTACGCCAAGAGGTGAATATGCAAATCATGCAGTTGCTCGAATCTTTGGGTTTGGAGTTTGCCTTCCCGAGTCGCACTTTGTATATCGAACATCAGGATAAACCATGTCTGTAATGTTATTTAAACTTCGTGGCGTGGAAGATGATGAAGCTGATGAAATTCGAGCTTTGTTAGAAGCACATGACATTGATTTTTATGAAACAACAAATGGACGTTGGGGTTTAGGTTTTGCAGCCATTTGGTTGCATGATGATACCCAATTTGAGCAAGGCAAAGCTTTGATTCAAACGTATCAAGTACAACGTTATGAGGATGCACAAGCCACGTATGCTGAACTTTGTGCGCAAGGTGAGCAGCCCACAGTATGGAAAAAGTTTAAGCGGAATCCTGTGCAAGTTTTTTTGGTGTTGCTGGCAATATTGATTGTGGTTATATTTGTTTTGTCACCTTTTGTGTTACTGTGAGGATCTAGGGCAAAAACATGAAAAATCATATTGAAGTCACCGTTGAGACGGAATACCAAGCAGAGCAATCACGAGAGGGTGAGTATGTGTTTGTTTACCATATTTGTATTCAAAATAAGGGTGAGCAAGCGGCACAACTTTTATCGCGCAAATGGTTGATTACCGATGCAGATGGTAATGTTACAGAAGTGCAAGGTGATGGTGTGATTGGGGAACAGCCTGTGATTCAACCGCGGCAGGAGCATAGGTACAGTAGTTATTCTGTGCTTAAAACTGAGGTGGGTTGTATGCAGGGCTCATATCAAATGCGCGGCGAAGATGGTGTGTTTTTTGAGGCGGATATACCGATGTTTACTTTGGCTGTTGCAGGTATTCTCAATTAACTATTTCTTTTTGGGATTTGCCCAAGTGTATAAACCGAACTTGTAATAACCACGTACATTGTGCAAGCGGTAATCCAAGTCTTGTTTGATGGGTATGATTGCGCCTTCGATTTCTGCTTCCATATAGGGGAGTAGTACTGCGCCACCACCGCCTGTAATCATAATGGCATCAATATCCCAATCATCCTCCCAAACTTGATTGGCATCTGCTGCAATTTGTGAAGCCAGTTGTTTAAATGCATGTTCCGTAATTTTTTTCAAATCATACGACTTGCCCCGTACTTTGATTGTTCCTTTATCTACAGCGTCGTATAAGCGGTATATTTCAATATCAATGCCACAGGCATCTTTAAGTTTGCTGCCAATTTGAGCAAAAGCACGGGATATACCATTTTTGGTGGTTAAGCTACCACGTTCGGAATAACGACCTTTATCGGAAATTGTGTAGTCTGTGGTGCGAAATCCGACATCAATAATGCCTATTTTATCAGTGGCAAAACGTTTATTTTGTGCAATGCCTGTGCTGCTCAATAAACTATCCATCACTGTACCAATGGGTTGAGGTAATACACGCACATCAGAGACTTGAATGCTTGTTTTTGTGCGCTCTCCATCGGCATTAATCACATAAAAGTGATGTGTGGTTTTTAACATTTTTGCCAGTTCATCTTTATATTCACGGTAATGACCAATGGGTAAACCCACGACCAGTTTAATGGGTTGTGATGTGTCTTTCACCAGCTTGCTTAATGTTGCTAGGGCAAGGATTTTACTGGAAGACGATACAAATTGGGTTTGGTCTAGGGTGAATGTGCGGTCAGAGCTTTGGCGTTCGGCGAGTTCACCAACAAAATATGAAGTGTTGTCCACTTCGATTTGTAAGTGGTCATCATCAGTATTGGAGTGCAGTAAGTTTTCTTTAATTTGAAATTGAACGGCTTCACCAAAAATTGATTTAAAGATGAGAAAGTCATGCCCGTTAGTAGCTTTTGTGAAACCAAAGCCAATATCAATACCAATAATGTGTTCAGCCATAAATGCTCCAATATGTAATCGATGAGATGCCTTTAGTTAAGCAGAGGTTAGAAGTGCTGTCTATATTGTCAACACAACACAAAAAAGAGCTGCAAGGCGTTAACCTCACAGCTCTAAGTCAAA
>JALSZC010000100.1 GCA_027059605.1 Ghiorsea sp.
AAATGGGTTAAGAGTATATCCACATCCAAAATATCCGTTGTAAATGTGGTTTCCTTACCCAAAGATTTGCGCTCTCTAAAGCTTTTGACTTCTCGCTCATCAATGCCTCTAGCAATGTTATAATAATAGCTAGCAGACTTGCCAAAGTGGACTTGTAGCTCGGATAGTGACCATGCTTTGAGGTCTTTACCCGTGTGAATGTTTAAAGCTTTCATTTTTTTGGCTGTGGCAGGGCCTACGCCGTAAAACTTCTCAATGGCTAAGGATTGTACAAAAGCTGCACCCTGCTTGGGTGTAATCACATATAAACCATCTGGTTTATCCATATCGGATGCAATTTTAGCTAAAAACTTATTGTAAGATACGCCTGCCGATGCAATTAAACCTGTTTCTTCTTTGATTTCCGCTTTGATGGCTTTGGCAATGTCTGTAGCGATACCATCAAATGATTCCGTGTAGCTTACATCCAAATAAGCTTCGTCCAATGATAAAGGCTCGACTTGAGTAGCATAACGCCAAAACACCTCTTGAATTTGAGCCGAAGCTTCACGGTATGCTGTAAAACGTACAGGCACAAAAATCGCTTCAGGACAAAGCCGATAAGCTTGCGAGCATGGCATGGCTGAATGAATGCCAAATTGACGCGCTTCATAACTACATGCCGCCACCACACCGCGAGAATTAGGCTTACCACCCACAATCAATGGTTTACCCCTGTATTCAGGGTTATCCCGCTGCTCAACGGATGCGAAGAATGCATCCATATCCACATGAATGACTTTTCTTTGTTTCATCAAAATCTACCTATGAACACGTCATACCCAACTTGGTTGGGTATCCATTTCATCATCAGTGTTGATGGATACCCATCTGCGTGGGTATGACAACATGAAATGCTTGTAGTTTTATTGATTTGGAAGCTCAATGTTTACCCACCCCTCATCTTGCAGAGGACGCTCAGACACACACAATAAGGTAAACTTCTTCAATGCATTAAGCGCTTGTTTCTGATACTGTTTGATATGCTCAATATTATGTATGATAACAATAACTTGACCATTTAAACTTAAAGTTTCTTCAAGCCATGCTTGCCACTGTTTCTGCTCTCGTTTCAAATCAATCTTAGCTACTTGAATATCATCAAGAAGGCTTATCAAATCTATTAATGTTTGCCTACGCCCTCGCCCGTGTGGGCTAATTAAATTCACATGGTTACCTGCCAATAAAGTATCAGCAAGGGTTTGGGTAAATTTAGGACGCTTCAAGGTTTCTCCATTCCCCCCAGGGGGTACTCTCTTGCTTCACAATTCATCTTATCAGTGAAATGACAAGTTACTGTCATATCGAGCGTAGTCGAGACATCTAGAGATTCCTCCGCTACGGGCGGAATGACAAAATAAAGACCTACCATGTTTATTAGATTAAACTGCTCGGAACAGCTTTTTTCTTTTCCGCATCCCACTCTGCTTGGCTAAATACTTCTTTTTTGATTAACAAACGTACTAAAGCATCAAGTTCTGCTTGATGGCTGGGTAATACACTTGTTTTCACATCTACTTGCTCTTCAGCAGGTGCTGGAACACCACCTTGCATTTGTTTCATTAATGCTTCATCCACCAGACCAGTTGGTTTTAAGCCATGCTGCTTTTGATAACTTTTTACCGCTTCGCGGGTAGTTGTGCCAAATAAATTCTTTTGGTCGGTAATCTCATAGCCCATTCGCTGCAAGACTTCTTGTAATAAACCTACACTTTTACCGCGCATAAATATTTTTAAAACTCTTGCCATCATTTACTCCCATCTTTTATATCGCGTATACTGTCTTGCCAGCCCAATGTCTCAATGATTGTATCAAATGAGCTATCTTTTGCTGCTTGAATACAAAGGTTCTGCTGCGTTACAGGGTGTTGCAATGATAAACTTGAGGCTTGAAGTAATAACCTATGGCAAGCCAAATGTTCTCTAAAAAATTGGTTTTGTTTACCATCACCATGTGTGGTATCACCCACAATAGGGTGAAAAATATGTTTTAAATGCCGACGCAATTGATGTTTACGCCCTGTTTTTGGCTTAAGCTGCAGCAGACTATACCTTGCTGTATGATACCGCCCTACCGCTTGATGAAGCTCAACGATGGCTAACCGTTTATATACTGTAACGGCATCTTGCGCTTCTTTATCCAGCTTGGCTTGTTTATCGCTTTTTTTATCCAGTTCTTCTTTAAGGGCATAATCAATAATACCATTTTCATCCACATAACCTCGTACTACAGCATGGTATGTTTTCTCAACCATATGTGCTGCAAATTGCTCACCCACAACCTTGGCAACCTCTGGGCTCAAAGCAAAAAGTAAAACGCCAGAAGTCGGTTTATCCAAGCGATGCACAGGATAAACATGTTGCCCAACCTGATTGCGTACCATTTGCAAAGCAAAGCGTGTTTCATGCCTATCAATCATAGAGCGATGCACCAATAAACCTGCAGGTTTATGTACAGCAACCAAATATTCATCATGATATAATATATCCAATGGCTGTTCGTTTACTTGGTGAAGTAACATCGGCAAAGCTTATGTCGAGTTCGATAAATTAAATAGTAGAATTTTGTAACATCAGCTTCATCATAGCGACCTATGAAAATGAAAATATACAAGATGATTTCCTTATATTGTTTTATATGCCTAAGTTTGGCTTTTCCGAATATGGCAAAAGCAGCCAATTTTACCCCAGAGGAAATTGGTGTAAGTTATGGGCATGGTATTGATGTAAAGCATTGGCTACAAATTGAGTTGATTCAACATGTTATACCACCTTTGCATATTTTAGAAGAATATCTACACGAACCCTTCTTGGATATTGGTATCGCTAAAAGTTGGTGGGATAGAAGCAATGAAACAGCATACCACCTTTCAGCCAACCTTATGTTACGCAGTCAAAATATTAACACTAAGGCAGGTAATATCTTTTTTGAAGCAGGTTTTGGGCCTCACCTTTTTTCACGCCCCGGAGAAACCAACCGCCTAGATACCGCTTTTGAATTCAATTCTTTTGTTGGTGTTGGCATTGAACTCAATAAAGAATGGTCTTTTATTGCAAGGGCTAGACATTTATCTAACGCCGGCATCACAGACTCTAACGCAGGGGTAAACCTTTTTTTATACCAACTACACTATAAATTTAATCAACCATGAACCAACGTACAAAGCAAGACCCTATGCACGGTATGACCCTAAAAATGATATTGGAAGAACTTGTATCATACTATGGTTGGGGTGAATTGGGCATTTATGTGAAAATTCGTTGTTTTAATATGAACCCATCCATCAAATCTAGCCTAGCCTTTTTACGAAAAACACCATGGGCAAGAGCCAAAGTTGAAGCTTTATATAAGGAAATGTTGGATGAGAAAAATGGTAAGCAACAATCCAACAACAGCCCTTGGCCTGATGTTGATTAAACAGGGCATATCATGAGACCATGGAAGCTATTGGATAGCACTAGCGTTGCTGGTGAGGCTCATGATATGAAGTTGTATCAACGTGGTGATGAGTATTCTATCAAAACTGGTTATTCCGAATTGATGAACAGCCGCATGCATTCTTCTGAAGATGTTTTAGCCAAGCTTGGCTGCAAAAATATTGGGCACAAAGCTGATGCTCATGTTTTAATTGGTGGTTTAGGCATGGGGTTCACCTTGGCAGAAACATTAAAACATACACACAAACAAGC
>JALSZC010000101.1:0-2007 GCA_027059605.1 Ghiorsea sp.
CAGGGTTGCCAAGTATGACTTGCCCACTACCCAAGCAGATTATTTTGCCTATGAAACAGCATATTGGTGAAGCTTGTGAACCCTTGGTCAAGGTAGGTGATTGCGTGTTGCGTGGGCAGCAAATTGCTAAGTCACAAGGTTATTTATCTGTGCCTGTGCATGCATCAACTTCTGGCACGGTAACAAGAATTGAAGAGCATGTGATTGCCCATCCATCAGGTTTGGGTTTACCGTGTATTTTTATTGAACCAGATGGCAAAGATGAGGTCGATGAGTCTTTGTATCCATTGCCCAATTATCGCAGTGTTGATCCTATTGAACTGCGTGAGCGTATTAGAAATGCAGGGTTAGCTGGCTTGGGTGGTGCGGCTTTTCCAACATTTATTAAGTTGGTACTGGATCAACAAAATAAGATTGAAACAGTTATACTCAATGGGATTGAGTGTGAACCTTGGTTAACCAATGATCATCAACTGATGTTGGAAAAAGCACATGAAATTGTCACTGGTTTGGATATTTTGATGTACATGGTGGACGCACAACAAGGTATTATTGCCATTGAAGACAATAAAATGGATGCGGTAGATGTGATGCAACAAACCTTGGTTGATATGGGGCTTGATGCAAGTGTGCGTATTGAAGTGTTGCCCACCAAATACCCACAAGGTGGTGAAAAACAGCTGATTCAAGTGTTGACGGGCAAAGAAGTGCCTGCAGGTCGTCTGCCTATTCAGATTGGCGTGCTTTCGCAAAATGTAGGTACAAGCAAAGCCATTTATGATGCAATATGCTTGGGTGAAGCTTTAACTGAGCGTATGATAACAGTGAGTGGGGATGCCTTACCCAACCCGACCAATATGCGTGTGCGTTTGGGCACACCTGTGGAATGGTTACTTGAGCAATGTGGCTTAGATGATACGGATGGTATTAAAGTCATTCACGGTGGTCCGATGATGGGTGATATTTTAACGGATATGCGTATTCCAGTGGTGAAGGCGAGTAATGGTATTCTTGCCATGCGTATATCAACATTGATGCAAGCACATCACCAAGAAGATCCATGTATTCGTTGTGGTGATTGTGGTGATGTATGTCCTGCAGGCTTGATGCCTAATTTATTAGCCTCACATTGCAAAGAAGAACAATTTGAACGCGCCGAAAATTACAATCTTTTTGACTGTATTGAGTGTGGTGCATGCAGTTATGTGTGTCCATCACATATTCCTTTGGTGCATTATTTCCGCTTTGGCAAAGGGAAGGTGGCACAGATTCGTCGTGAAAAAGCATTTGCTGAAGCGTCTCGCAAACGTTCTGAAATGCGTGATGCGCGTATTGCGAAAGAGCTGGCTGAAAAAGAAGAGAAACGCCGTATTGCCAAAGAGAAAAAAGAAGCAAGAGCTAAGGCATTGGCAGAAAAACAAGCCCAAGAAGCTGCTGAGGGTGAAACCAAAAAGCCTGAGGCTGAATCATGATTTTCTTAAGTTCACCCCATCAACATAGTGGCAATAGCATACAGCTAACCATGTTTTCGGTCATGATTGCTTTGATTCCAGCAGCTATGGTCAGTGTGTATTTGTACGGCTGGCTGGCAGTGTTTTTACTGACCACTTGTATTGGCATCAGCCTACTCACTGAATATGTAGCTCTGCGTATGATGAAGCGGGATACAGCAAGGCTCTGGGATGGTTCTGCAGCATTAACAGGTTTATTCCTAGCATTGGTATTGCCTGCGGCAGTGCCATGGTGGATTGCTGTGTTTGCTTCTGTGTTTGCCATCCTTTTGGGTAAACAATTGTATGGTGGTTTGGGTTATAATTTATTTAACCCTGCACTGGCTGCGCGCGTGGTATTGTTGATTTCATTCCCTCTGTATATGACCTCATGGTTGATACCCATGCATATGGGCGCAGGGCTTGATATGTATGACTTTAGCAACAGCCTATCCTTTTTCTTTTTAGGACCTGATGCGGTTAAACAAACATGGGATGCCATCACCATGGCAACACC
>JALSZC010000101.1:2107-3706 GCA_027059605.1 Ghiorsea sp.
GAAGCATTGCATAAAGGTTTGGTACAAGTCTTGCCTGAGCATGAGAACGACCCATTGCAAGATGCATTTGTGTATCAGTTGTCAGATACCAAACAGCTTCAGGTATTTCCTGCGCGTGATAAACGTGGTCGTGTGATTGGTTATGCGTGGGAACAAATTGCTCCCGATGGTTATTCAGGCACGATTCGTATTTTGATGGGTATTCGTGTTGCAGGTGAAATTGTAGCGATTCGTATTACCGACCATAAAGAAACACCGGGTTTGGGTGATGGTATTACCAAAAACACAGCATGGCTAAAAAGCTTTGTCAGCAAGACATTGGATAATGCTAAATGGAAAGTGAAAAAAGATGGTGGTGATTTTGACCAATTCACAGGGGCAACCATTAGCCCTCGTGCTGTGGTCAAAGCTGTGCACAACGGATTAACCATGTACAAAAAAAGTCGGCGAGGTTTTTACAAAGCATACAAAGCCAACCAAAAGAAAAAAGAAGATAAACAGTTGGTAGAGCAAAAAACTGGAGGTTCATCGTGAATACATCATCATCCAGTACAGAGATAAGCAAACAAGAGATATTTCAGGATGGTTTTTGGTATAATAATGCCATTTTTGCGCAGTTATTGGGTATGTGCCCATTGCTTGGGGTAACGACCTCGGCTGAGAATGGTTTTTGGATGGGTTTAGCAACATTGTTGGTGCTGATTGGTTCTAATTTAATTGTATCATTGGTTCGAGATTTTATTCCAAGTGAAGTGCGTATTCCTGCTTATATTGTCATTATTGCATCCTTGGTGACCGTGGTTGAGTTGATGATGAATGCATGGATGCATGAGATGTATTTAATTTTAGGGCTATTTATTCCTTTGATTGTGGTGAACTGTGCAATCTTGGGTAGAGCGGAAGCTTTTGCCAGTAAAAATAGTGTGTCGGATTCATTGGTTGATGCTTTGGGTATGGGGTTGGGTTTCACGTTTGCATTATTGCTTTTGGGCAGCGTTCGAGAGTTGCTTGGGCAGGGTCAATGGTTTGGTTTTGATGTGTTTGGTGCGGATTACCCTGATGTATTGGTCTTTATTTTGCCACCAGGCGCATTTATTGCGCTTGGTTTTATTTTGGCAGGCGTGAATCTTATCAATATGCGTATGCAAAAGAAAAAAGAAGCAGCCAAACAAGCTGATTTGACTGCGGAAGTTGAGCAAGTCTCTGAAGTTGATGCTCAAGGAAAAACAACAGCAACTTAATGCTAAAGATTCGTAACCTATCCTTATCTATTCCTGTATCTGGGCAGCATATTTTAGCTGTTTCCAATGTATCTTTGACACTAGAAGCAGGAAAAGTCTTGGCTTTGGTGGGGGAGTCGGGTTGCGGCAAGAGTTTAACGGCGCAAAGCCTGCTGCGACTGGGTGAGTTTCAAGGTGTAAACAAAGAAGCTGGCGATATTGTGTTGCACGATAAAAGCCTGTTTGATGTATCGTCAGAGGAACTACGCAAGATTCGTGGTGGTGTGATTTCCATGATTTTCCAAGAGCCGATGACAGCATTAAACCCTGTGTTTTCCATTGGTAGTCAAATTTTAGAAGTGATTCATTTGCATACCGA
>JALSZC010000102.1 GCA_027059605.1 Ghiorsea sp.
CAGGCTGCTGGTTTTGCCAAGTCACAAACATGGTTTCAGTGTTTTAATTTTGTTTCGATGTTGGCGTATAAGACTGAAAAATAAAAAAGTATGGTGAGGATATGATAAAAGGAATCAGGGAAGACATTCAAACAGCGTTTGAGCGTGACCCAGCAGCATGCTCTGTTTGGACAGTGCTCACTTGCTATCCCGGGCTTCATGCGATTTGGTTTTACCGTGTGGCAAATGCCTTTTGGCGTTTGGGCTTGCATTGGATGGCGCGTTTTATTATGCATATTGCTCGCTGGCTCACAGGTATTGAAATTCACCCTGGAGCTACTATTGGGCGTAGGTTTTTTATTGACCACGGTATGGGCATTGTGATTGGTGAGACTACAGAAATTGAAGAAGATGTGACTTTGTATCATGGTGTTACCCTTGGTGGTACGACATGGGTTGCAGAAAAACGACATCCCACCTTGCAAAAAGGTGTGGTTGTGGGTGCAGGTGCGAAGATTTTAGGACCTATTACTATTGGTGAGCAGTCAAGAGTGGGTTCTAATTCTGTGGTGCTTAAAGATGTGCCTGCGCATAGTACTGTGGTTGGTATTCCAGGCTCTGTGGTGGGAAAAACGGATACCATGTTAGAAGATGGTAAAATTAATCTTGACCATCATTTGATGCCCAACCCCGTAGCAGAAGCTATTAAACATGTGTTGCAGATGGTGGATGATGTGAATGCCCGCGTGGATAATATCCAAGTTGATGCTGAAAAATGTAGTGTAAAAGAGCCGCAGCAAGAGAAAGATATAGCTGAAGATATGAAAAAAGAACATGATAAAATTCAGAAGTTTTTGGATGGCGAAGGTATTTAATGAGGATGAATAGTGATGTGTGCAAATTTGCTAATGACATTATAAATCTTGACGCTAAAGTGCGCCATCCTTATTGGAGGTTTATTTAAATGGCAACAGTTATTCGCTTACAACGTGGTGGACGCAAGAAGCGCCCTTTTTATGCAGTAGTCGTGATGGACTCACGCAATCGTCGTGATGGTGCGTTCATTGAAAAAGTGGGCTACTTCGACCCTTGTAAAGACCCAGAAGTGATTGAATTGGATATGGAAGCTATCAAGAAGTGGACTGATACAGGTGCGCAAGTATCTGATCGTGTTGCATATCTAATCAAACAATCTTCTAAAGCTTAGTTTGTTATACATTGGCGACATTCTTAACCCACATGGGTTGAAGGGTTCGCTTATTGTGTTTTCGCATACCCGGCCTGCTAACGCAGTTGCCGGGTATTTGCGTTGGTACATAGGCAAAGATGAATCCCAAGCTACAGCATATACAGTCGTGGATTGCCATCAGCATAAAAAACGTATTTTGGCTAAGCTTGAAGGCATTGAACACATCAATCAGGCAGAAGCTTTGAAGGGTATGAAGATTTTTGTGTCAGAAGATGAGGTGGAAGTCGATGAAGATGAATACCTTTGGCAAGATTTAATAGGTTGCACAGTATTTGACCAAGATGGTCATAAGCTGGGTGAAGTTTCAGCTTTGCATGAATATGGTGCGCAAGATAATTTGGAAATCAAAACCACAGCAGATATGGATGAATCGGGTGAGTGGTTATTACCCTTTATTGAGGATGTGATTGTGGATGTAGATTTGGATGCACGAAAGATTCAAGTTGAATTGTTAGACGGAATGGATGCATGTTTTTCGCCCAAATCTTAACCTTATTTCCTGAGTTTTTTGATTCACCATTAAGTTGCTCAATTCCCAAGCGTGCTATTGCCGATGGTGCAGTGTCTGTGGATTGTATTCAAATTCGTGATTTTGCCACAGGCAAACATCAAAACGTGGATGATGCGCCGTATGGTGGCGGACCAGGCATGCTGATGAAGGCAGAGCCTGTGGTTGCTGCGATTGCTGAAGCTCGCAAACGTCAGCCCAACACGCATGTGGTGATGCTAACACCTACAGGCAAGAAGTTTACCCAAGCCAAAGCTTTGGAATATATCGCAAAAGATAGTGTTACTTTACTTTGTGGGCGTTATGAAGGTTTTGATGAGCGTATCGTTGATTATGTGGATGAAGAATTATCTTTGGGTGATTATGTGCTTTCAGGTGGGGAGCCTGCGGCGATGTGTGTATTGGATGCTGTGATTCGCCTTTTACCGGGTGTGTTGGGCAGCCCTGAATCGGCGGTATTGGATTCATTTACTGAAGAAGGTATGGTGGATTGGCCACATTATACACGCCCTGAAGTGTTTGATGGTAAGGCTGTGCCTAAAGTTTTACTTAGTGGTGACCATGCCAAGATACAAGCTTGGCGCAAGGAACAAGCAAGGTTAAGAAGCTTAAAACGTAAGGCTAGTAAATAAGTAAGAGGACTTAAATATGCATTTGGGTGTAAATATCGACCATGTCGCCACATTAAGGCAAGCAAGGCTTACAACTTATCCTTGCCCTATCCAAGCTGCAAAAGACTGCTTAGAAGCAGGTGCTGATGGTATTACGGCACATTTACGGGAAGACCGCCGTCATATCCAAGATAAAGACATGGAAACCCTTGCCGCCATGGCAAAAGCAGGCGAGTTGCACTTAAATATGGAAATGGCTGCGACCGATGAAATGGTAAACATTGCTTGTAAGCTTCAACCACAAGCAGTGTGTTTGGTGCCTGAAAGTAGGGAAGAGCTAACTACGGAAGGTGGCTTGGATGTTGCAGGGCATTTAGTGCGTATGACAGATGTGGTGGCTCGCTTAAATGATGCAGGGTGTGCTGTGTCTATGTTTATCGACCCAGATACCAAACAAATTGATGCCAGTAAACAAATTAAAGCTGCTGTTATTGAGTTGCATACAGGTCATTATGCCAATTTTGAAGGCGCACAACAGCAGTTAGAACTCAAAAGTATTCAAGAAGCTGCCAGATATGCGGATGGTTTGGGTTTAGTTGTGCATGCTGGTCATGGTTTAACTTTAGACAATACAAAACCTATGGTGAATATCCCTGAAATCATTGGGTTAAATATTGGTCATGCGATTGTTGCAGATGCTCTTTTTGTTGGAATGAAACAAGCAACCGCTAACTTTAAGGCTTTAATGCAACGGTAAAACAACCTCTCTTGATGACCCTCTTTGCGCATGAAAATAGATGGTTGACACATGAAACCTTGGCGATAAAGTTCGCCGCGTCTGAAACGACTATGTCCCCATCGTCTAGTCGGCCTAGGACACCGCCCTTTCACGGCGGCAACAGGGGTTCGAATCCCCTTGGGGATGCCAGTTAACCCCAGTTATGGAAACATAACTGGGGTTTATTTTTACCCTATCTCCATTCAGTTCAACATTTTTTATTGTAGATTGAAGCAAAGCCTTTTTCTTTTCTATGTCACCAGTTTGAAACGATTCTTTATAATCTTTAAGAAATTTTATGATTCCACTCTTGGAAACGAGAGTGTAAACAGTTTTGTGTATCTGCCATTTCATGATTTAGACGAAGTCGGTTAGCCGATCTTCGAACTCAATCATAAATCGGTTTAATGCTTGTTTCCAGTTTCTGATGGGCATGGTCCATTTTTTTTGAGGGTAGTCCATAAGGCGGGAATTCAGTGGTCGCAAAGTTTATGTGGACTCCCGCCTTCGCGGGAGTGACGGTAATTTTGAGTGATACGTGTAAACCTT
>JALSZC010000103.1 GCA_027059605.1 Ghiorsea sp.
CTTTCAGGTGACGATGGTGAATATACATGTGACGCTTTAATCTTGGCGACTGGTGCATCTGCCATGTATTTGGGTCTAGAATCTGAAGAAAAGTTTAACGGTAAGGGTGTATCTGCATGTGCTACCTGCGATGGCTTCTTTTATCGCAATCAAGATGTGCTTGTTGTCGGTGGTGGTGATACGGCTGTAGAAGAAGCTATTTATTTAGCCAATATTTGTAAGTCTGTCACCTTAGTCCACCGCCGTGATGAACTTCGTGCTGAAAAAATTATGCAAGATAAATTGATGAGCTTGGATAATGTGAATATCGAATGGAATCATGTGTTGGATGAAGTTTTGGGCGATGATTCAGGTGTGACTGGCGCACGTTTGCGTTCAACTATTGATGACAGCACCAAAGAATTGTCAGTACACGGTGTATTTATTGCTATTGGTCATAAACCCAACACTGATTTTGTCAAAGGTCAGCTTGAGTTAGATGATACAGGTTATGTCATCACCAAAGGTAAAACAACAGCAACATCTGTAGCTGGTGTATTTGCTGCAGGTGATGTAGCAGACCCTGTGTACCGCCAAGCCATTACTTCAGCAGGTGAAGGCTGCAAAGCAGCACTTGATGCCGAACGCTTTTTGTCACAAGCTTAAACACCACAATAAACTCATGCCAACTTGGTTACCCAACGATTTGTTTCAATTTCAGGGTAGCCAAGTTCACAATGAATAACCTGCATAATTAAGGTGTTTTTTCGGTCTTTATAAGCGCTGCAAATGCTTTTTATAAGGTTACTTTAGTTTTATCATGCGCAATCATTTGCGTTAGTTTGTCCCATGCTGCTTTTGCTGCGTCATGCTGCTGCTTATCGCCTTTAAGCTTTTCAAGGTCATCAGCCAACATTGGCATTTGTAATACACCATCAGGCACACCTTTAGGGAAAGTCGCTTGGCTGCCAAACAGTACACAGCCTATCACAGCATCAAAATCACATTCTTGTTTTACTTGGGTGACAAAGTGCCCTACTTTCTCTAAAGGGTTGTTAAATTTACCTGTTACATGATTTTTTACACATGTCCATTCATGGATATTGCTGGCACCAAAAATATAACCTTGGCTTTCATCACGCTTTACAATCAATATTTTCCCCTGCAATAGCACTACATCATCAGCAAAAAGATAGCTATCTACCCCATCAAACAGGACAGCATCTTTCATATGTTCACAGCTATGCTCTTGCCATGCTTTTTTTAACAAGAAAGCATCCGATTTCCTATGTCGATAAAACAAGTAAAGTGCTATGAAAAACAATACAACCATAGCCAAGGCAAACCAATGTATGGGCATCAAAAAATCAAAATACGATATATCCATACGCCAAAGCTATACTTTTTTTATAACACTACATATAACATTCATCACATCTATTGATTCTGTACTTGGCTAAATGGAGATTACTCGTATAGTTCGCACCTACTCGTTATTCCTATTTCCTAAAGAGGTTAAAATCATGGCTTTTGTTGTTACCCAGCTTTGTAAAGATTGTGTTGATACTGCTTGCGTTGCGGTATGTCCTGTGGATTGTTTTTATCAGCCTAAAGAGGTATCTGATAAGACACCAAATATGCTTTATATTTCACCTGAAGAGTGCATAGACTGCGCAGTTTGTGAGCCAGAGTGCCCTTGGGAAGCTATTTATCCTGAAGAAGATGTGCCAGATGTATTTGAATCTGACATCGAACTTAATGACCTTTGCGATACAGACCGTGATGCTTTCGAGCTTGCAGAAGTGACCGATCATACGCCACCATCTGCAGAAGAAATTGCAGCAAACAAAGCCAAATACGGTCTTTAATATTTTACAACATATTGAAACTAGGGAGCTTTATTGCTCCCTTTTTTGTTTGTCATTTCGACCACCGTGGAGAAACCCAAGGGGCAAACACCTATGCAAGATAAAAGTTCCCTCGACTTAGCTCGGGATGACACTGTAAACTGATGAACCCTAAACCTTCCCTACTCGGCTTAGACTACCAAGATTTACTTCACATCTGTGAGCAGCTTGATGTGTCGCCTGTGCATGCAAAAAAAATCATGGGTAAAGTCTTTCGTTATGGTGAGTTTGACTTGGAAAACATCCCTGATTTTCCTAAAAAGCTGTTGTTTTGGCTGCAAGAAAACACATCTTTAGCTTTACCTGAAATCATTGCCAACCAACAAGCCGAAGACACCACACAAAAGCTACTTATGCGCATGGCTGACAACAAAGATGTTGAGTCCGTGCTTATTCCTGCCGAAGGGCGTATGACCCAATGTATATCTTCACAAGTAGGTTGTGCTATTGGTTGTGAATTTTGTTTAACAGCTACTGCAGGTTTAACACGCAATTTAACCACTGCTGAAATGATGCAGCAAGTTTTGGTTGCCAAACAAACACTGGGTTACTTCCCGCGTAATATCGTGATGATGGGCATGGGTGAACCCCTGCATAATTACGAACATGTTGCCCAGTTTGTGCGTATGGTTACCCATGAACTTGGTATGGCATTAAGCCCACGCCGTGTGACGATTTCTACGGCGGGTTTAGTACCTGCGATTGAGCGCATGTTGGATGATGATTTACCATGTTCTTTGGCTGTTTCACTCAATGCCACCACCAATCAAACACGCAATCAAATCATGCCTATCAATCAAAAGTATCCACTTGAAGACTTGCTTGCAGTGATGCATAAATACGTGGGCGCACGCAATAAAAAACGTATTCTTATTGAATATGTATTGCTTGCAGGCATCAATGATAGCGTAGATGATGCCAAACGCCTGCGTGATATTGCTTTATCATTGGGCAGCACGGTCAACATCCTACCTTTTAACCCTTTTATGGGTAGCCGTTTTACCCGACCTACTGATGAAGTGGTTGATATGTTTCGTAATTACCTTAATGATGCAGGGGTGGTGGCAGTAGTTCGCATATCTAAGGGTAGAGATATATCTGCTGCTTGTGGGCAACTAAAAACCGAGGTCAACCAACGTGCAGCCGAGATTCGCTTGCAAAGGAGAGAAACATCATGATTTTAGTCATTGGTGACATTATTGTAGATGAGTTTATCTGGGGCGATGTCACGCGTATTTCTCCCGAAGCACCTGTGCCCGTGGTCAATGTTGGGAAAGTAGATCGCCGTTTGGGTGGTTCTGCCAATGTGATTCGTAATTTACATGCACTCGACACACCATCTGCCATGTTTGGTGTGGTAGGTGATGATGAACCCGGTGCTTGGGTACATCATCGCTTGGGCGAACTTAGCTCCGATGATTCAGGTGTACTCACCAAAACCAATAATCGCCCCACTGCCATCAAAACACGAGTCATTGCCCAACATCAACAAATCGTACGCTATGACCATGAGTGGAACTCCAACATCGACGCTGTTACACAAAACTGGCTACTGGATGCCATTCGCAGCAAAGCAGAACATGCATCAGCAATTATTATCTCTGATTATGCCAAAGGTGTGCTCACACCCGATTTGTTACGCAAACTTATCCCTGAATTGCAAGGCAAGATTATCGGCGTGGACCCCAAACCTTTAAACACAGCATATTATCAAGGTGCAACCTTTATCACACCCAACCTACTTGAAGCATCACAAATGGCAGGCATGGATAA
>JALSZC010000104.1 GCA_027059605.1 Ghiorsea sp.
CATGCTTGTTCGATGACTTTTTGTAAGTGGTTCATAGTCGTGCTCCTTAAGAAAACTTTGTTTAGATATTTTGAATGTTGCCAAGCCTATGGTGTTCATCTGTGGGAAGCAAACCCAAGTGTGAAAAGTCTATTTTTTGCAAGATTTTGCCAAAGTGCTATACTTATATCTTAGTGGTTGCTGTTCAATGCAAGGGAGGCTGGTGTGAAAGTTATTATTTATATATTTTTGCTTGCCTTACCAGCGTTAGCTTGGGCAGATACTTTTATTGATATGCAAGTTGATGTGGTTAGCAATGATAATATATCGATTGGTAACCATTTACCAGATCGTGTGCCAGACAACGCTTTGGTGTTGAGTGCTCGCCTTGGGTTTCCTATGCCCCTTGGTGATGGTATGCTTACTCCTACAGTATTAGTGGAGCATAGTGAGTATCAAACATACCCTTTGTTTAATCGCACATGGATGAAAGCGGGGCTAATATTTAAAGATAAGTTTGGTATTGGTAATGTGCCTTGGTACACCTTGGGTGCTGTGGTGGGTTATAAATACTCAGCAGATGATTTGCGTGATGCAACTTATATAGCAGTGAAAGCAGGTTTAGGTAAACATTGGGGTGAAAACCTTACCCTGAACTTCAATTATATTTACGATATGGAAAATGCTGCACATGAAGTGTTTGATACTAAAAGGCATACTTTAAGTTTGAGTGGTGATTATTTGCTGAGTGATGATTGGATGTTGCTGTTTGATTATACTTATGTGCAAGGTGCAGTTGCCCCGAATATGTATCCTAATAGCCATATTGTTGCAGATGCGAATAATGTTTTTGTTGCAGATCCTGTATTTGGGCCTGGTCGTTCTGCCTATAAGTTAGAAGGCGAGCGTTTGGATAAAATAGGCTTGGGTGTAAATTACTATGTGGACGAGCAAAGTGCGGTTGAGTTTAATTATGCGTATTGGCAAGGCTCTCGGTTAGCAGGGTTTAAAAGTATATGGAGTAATTATTATGAAACCATCTATACGCTGAGCTATATTGTGAGTTATTAATATGAAACATATGAAGTTCAATAGCTTATTGTTGCTTGCTTTGTTTTGGTGTGGGCAAACTGTGTGGGCAGCAAGCATAGACATTATGGTATATGATGAAGTAAGCGGCCAACCTTTGCCTTATACTATCGTTAGCTTGCATGATACATCTGGGCAGCAAAAAGCAAGCGCCATGCCTTTGCAGGTGATGGATCAAGTGAATAAAACATTTGTGCCACATGTGTTGCCAATTACTGTGGGAACCTTAGTATCCTTTCCCAACAGTGATGATATTCGCCACCATTTGTATTCTTTTGATAAACCGAAACCTTTTGAACTTCCTTTATATGAAGGTACTCCTACAAATCCGATTACTTTTGATCGTACGGGCGTGGTACGTTTGGGTTGTAATATTCATGATTGGATGCGTGGTTATATTTATATTTTAGATACGCCACTGTTTGCGATGAGTAATGCTGATGGGGCACTAAAAATAGAAAATATACCTGCTGGCGATTATTATATGGAAGTTTGGCATCCTCGCATAAAAACGCGCAAACCATTGGTATCTAAGCTTAACTTATCGGAAAATGAGGCAAAAGTGTCTATGCTTAAAGTGAATGTGAGGAAAGAACGTAAGCTGAAAAAAAGACTACGCTCGCGCCGTGATGGTTATTGATGTTGTTGTAGCCTTAAGATGAAGTTTAAACGTCTTCAGGATCAAATTCTTGCTCTATTTTTAGGGCTTCTTGTTTTTATTTTATTTATTACGATGGTGTTTGTGCAGCGAGCTAATTTAGCGAATGCCAGACATCAGGTTAGCCTTGATATTCAAGCCAATGCAAATGTTTTGCTGCAAGCTGTAGAGAGTCATACCAAACAACTTTTTGAGTCTTCACATTTGCTATCCAGCGACTTTGCATTTAAACGTGCTTTTGCTACCCAAGATAGAGCTACGATTTTATCGGCGATGCAAAACCATTTAAATAGGCTTGATTCTGCAGATGTCATGTTATTGCTCGATATTGATGATGAAACTGTGCTTGCAAGCACATTGGAGCCTAATCGTTTTGGTCAAGCCTCTGGTTTTTCTAAGTTGCTGGCACAGGCCGATGCAAGTGATTATGGCGAGGCATCATCTTTTGTGTTGATGCAGGGTGAGGTGTATCAGTTTATCGTTGGTTTTTTGCTTGCGCCAGAACCTGTGGCATGGATTGCTATTGGTTTTCGTGTCGATGATAGTTATGTGAAACAATTTGAAACATTAAGTCTCTCTTATATTTCTTTGGTATATATGGAGAGTCATCAGCCACATGTGTTTGCCAGTGCCTTACCAGATGAGCAACGTCAGCAGTTGCAACAGGTGTTGTTGCAAAGCCCAGCTTTAAACCAAGATTTGATTGAATTGGGTGACCAAGCATATGTAACGCATGTGCGACCATTGGCAGATAGTGTGGAATTGCCTGTGAAAGCGGTGGTACAACGCTCATTAACAGAAGCCATGCTACCCTATAATCAGTTGCGAATGGTGTTGATTATATTATTTTTTATTGGGTTGGTGTTGGCATTATTGGGCAGTGTTTATATTGCCAGAAAAATCACCAAACCTATTCGTCAACTCACAGACTGCGCGCAACGGGTGCAACAAGGTGACTTTGAAGGGCGGGTAACTGTTGACAGAGTGGATGAAGTAGGGGTGTTGGCGCAAGCTTTTAATCACATGCTTAAAGGATTAGAGGAGCGTGACCTTGTATCGAAGTTGTTGGGTAAAGTGGTGTCCCCAGAAATTGCACAAGAGCTGCTTAAAAAAGGGGTTGAGCTTGGAGGTGAGGAAAAAGAAGTTACTATTTTATTTTCAGATATTCGAGGCTTTACAAGCTTGTGTGAAGGGCAGAGTGCAACAGCAGTGCTCTCATTGCTTAATGCTTATTTGACAGAAATGAGCACCATTGTAGAGCAACATAATGGTGTGGTAGACAAATATATTGGTGATGCACTTATGGCGTTGTTTGGTGCACCAATTGAATCGGATAAGTCTGCGACACAAGCCGTTAAAGCAGGGCTTGCAATGTTGGATGGTTTAAAAAGAGTGAATAAACTATTTTTGGAACAAGGCTTGTCACAAGTGGATATTGGTATTGGAATTAATACAGATACAGTGGTTGTGGGTAATATGGGTTCAAGAAACCGTTTAAACTATACGGTCATTGGGGATGGGGTGAATTTGTCATCGCGCTTGGAGGGGTTGACCAAGTTTTATGGTGTTAAAATATTGGTAAATGAAAGCACACGTATGCGTACAGCAGGCATTGAATATAGAGAAATTGATAGGGTTTGTGTGAAAGGAAAAGATCAAGCTGTAACGATTTATCAGCCTCTTTCTTCAAATGACATTAATAATGATGTAACAGAATATAACTACGCTTTGCAGGCCTATAAGCAACAGAACTGGGAAGAAGCTTTGATGTTATTTAAGGCTTTGCATGCCAAACATAGCACTATTAAACTTTATGAGATATATACGAAGCGTTGCCAAATGTTTGTCTCTGAACCTCCACAGGATTGGGATGGGGTTTATAAATTTGATA
>JALSZC010000105.1 GCA_027059605.1 Ghiorsea sp.
CTACAATGCGCGCAATAAAATAAAATGAAGTTGGGATGAGGTTTGGTGTATATATGGGTTTGGTAACTGCTTCATGGCAAGATAAATTTATGGCAATTCGTAGCAATAAAATTTTCGAGTTGTCGGTGATTGCGATTATTATTGTGTCTGCTTTGATGATTGGCGCATCTACCTATGATATGGATCCGCGCTGGATGTCGGTGATTTATGTGCTAGACACAGGTATTACTATTTTCTTTCTTATTGAAATCATTATTCGTATGTTAGCGGAAAAATATTTTTTTAATTTCTTTAAAAATGCTTGGAATGTGTTTGATTTTTTGATTGTTGGTGTAAGTTTGTTGCCAATTGATGATAGTGAAATGGTACTTTTAGCACGTTTGATTCGTATTTTTCGTGTATTGCGTTTGGTATCCATCATTCCTGAACTTAGAGTATTAATTAACTCACTAATTATTGCCATTCCCCGCATGGGTTATGTGTTGGTATTGATGTTTATTATTTTTTACATCTACGCTGCCGTTGGCAGCTTTATGTTTGAAAAAATCAATGCCACGCTTTGGGGTGATATAAGTATTTCGATGTTGACTTTGTTTCGCGTATCCACTTTTGAAGATTGGACAGATGTGATGTACGAAACTATGAATGTATATGCATGGAGTTGGGTGTATTACTTAACCTTTATCTTCCTGACAACTTTCGTTTTTATGAATATGATGATTGGTATCATCTTGGATGTGATGCAAACCGAACACGAAAAAATGAGTCGTGAAACGGGTGAGGGTGAGGCAGGCGAAGTCCATTACATTAAAGAGCATACGACCATGATTGAAAGTAGATTGGAAAGAATTGAATCTTTGTTAGAGAAAAGTGCTGGCTCTCGTGATAAGTAGTCAGCAAAATCGTGTTACACCTATAAATATTGAGCCTTGTGTACAATGTCGCTACGCTGCGGCAGACTGGTATAGGTGGTGAGCATGGAAAGTATTGTAATACAAGGCGGTATCCCGCTTCAAGGAAGTGTTGAAAGCAGTGGTGCAAAAAATGCAGCCTTGCCGTTATTAGCGGCTGCTATTCTTGCCGATGGCCCTGTTACTTTTCATCGTATCCCGCATTTGAATGATATTTCGACCATGACCAACTTGTTAGCATGGCAAGGTGCAGATGTAACCTACGATGACCAAGACCGTTTAACTATTGATACACGGGCAGCAAATAAACCTGAAGCACCGTATGAGATGGTGAAGACCATGCGAGCGTCATCCTTGGTGCTTGGGCCATTGTTGGTTCGCTTTGGTGAGGCTAGGGTAAGTTTACCAGGTGGCTGTGCGATTGGTGCTCGCCCGATTGATTTGCATCTCAAAGCTTTGGAAGTGATGGGTGCAGAAATCAGTGTTGAACATGGTGATGTGATTGCTAAAGCCCCCAATGGTTTACATGGTGGGCGAATTTTCTTTGACCAAGTAACCGTAACAGGCACTGAAAATATTTTGATGGCCGCTGTGTTAGCTAAGGGTGAAACAGTGTTAGAAAATGCAGCGCGTGAACCAGAAGTGGTGAATCTTGCGGACTCATTGCGCGCTTTGGGTGCTAAGATTGTAGGTGATGGCACAGATACCATTACGATTCAAGGTGTAGAGCGTATCTCTGGCGGTGATATTTTTACCATTGCGGACAGAATTGAAACAGCAACCTATTTAGCGGCAGGTTTGATTACGGGTGGTGATGTAACAGTCACCAAAACCGACCCTAAGTTGTTGGATGCATTTTTGGCGCGGGTGAAAGAAGCTGGGGCAATCGTTGAAACGGGTGATGATTTCATTCGCTGTGCTGCACCCAAGCGTTTGCAGGCAGTGAATATTCATACCATGCCGCACCCTGGGTTTCCTACTGATTTACAAGCCCAGTTTATGGCAATGATGTGTGTGGCAGAGGGAACAAGCTTGGTTTCTGAAACGATTTTTGAGAACCGTTTTATGCATGTGCAAGAGTTGGTGCGTATGGGCGCGGATATTCAGTTGGATGGGCATACTGCAGTGATTAAAGGTGTTGAAAAACTTTCTGCAGCACCCGTGATGGCGACAGATTTGCGAGCATCTGCATCTTTGGTGCTTGCAGGTGTAGCAGCACAAGGTGAAACTGTGGTGTCTCGTGTATATCATATTGACCGTGGTTACGAACGAATTGAAGAGAAAATGCGTAGTTTGGGTGCCAATATTGAGCGCCACTATATATAAGGGTAAGAATGAATATGTCAGATAAACCAGTGTTAACCATTGCCTTATCCAAAGGGCGAATTTTGGAGCAAACCTTGCCCTTGCTTGAATTTGCTGATTTGATGCCCAAAGAAGATGTGCAAACCACACGTAAATTGATGGTGGATGGCCCTGAAGATTGGGCGGGTAGTAGGATTCGTTTTTTAATTATCCGAGCTGCTGATGTGTGTACTTATGTGGAGCAGGGTGCAGCAGACTTGGGTATTTCAGGGCGTGATTTGTTGCTGGAACATAAGCCGCATGTATATGAGCCTTTGGACTTAAAAATAGGTAAGTGTCGCCTTTGTGTTTGTGGACCTAAAGATGCCGTGGAGGCAGGGGAATCTTCTGTGGTTGGTGGGCGTATTCGTGTAGCAACCAAGTATGATACCATTGCTGAACAATACTATTTGGAGCAAGGTGTACATGCTGAAGTGATTCACTTGTATGGCTCTATGGAGCTTGCACCATTGGTGGGTATGGCGGATAGAATTGTTGATGTGGTGGAAACGGGCAATACGCTTAAAGCCAATGGTTTAGTAGAAGAAACAACTTTATTTGATGTATCTAGTCGCTTGATTGCCAACCCTGCAAGTTTTGTCACCAAGAAAAAACAAGTGCAAGCAGTGATTAGTAAGTTACGTGAAGCTGTAGAGAATAGAGAGAAAACTTTGGAGAGCAGCCAGTGATGAATATTCAACGTATTTATGCAAATAGCGCAGATTATAAAGCGCAATTGGATGCTTTGTTATCGCGTGAAACTGATACTGGTGCAGATGTACAAAATCTTGTAGCGGATATTTTGCTGGATGTAAAACAGCGTGGTGATACTGCGCTATGTGAATATACTACCAAGTTTGATGGTTGGGGGTGTACGGCTGAAAACATGGTGATTAGCCGTGAAACTATGGAAAAAGCATGGTTTGCTGTATCAGATATGGATAGACAATCATTGCAGTTGGCTGCGGATAGAATCAAAGCTTACCATGAAAAACAAGTGCAAAAAGATTGGGATTATACTGATGCTGCTGGTTTAACTTTGGGGCAAAAAATAACGGCTTTGGATAGCGTTGGTTTGTATGTGCCAGGTGGTAAAGCGGCTTATCCATCGTCAGTATTGATGAATGCTGTACCTGCGCAAGTGGCAGGTGTTGAGAAAATTGTCATGGTCGTGCCAACACCTGCGGGTGAAATGAATGACCTAGTCTTGGCAGCAGCTTATGTGTCTGGTGTACAACAAGGCTTTGCTGTGGGCGGTGCGCAAGCCGTGGCAGCACTGGCTTATGGCACCGAAACGATTCCTGCTGTAGATAAAATTGTGGGGCCAGGCAATAAATTTGTAGCGGCTGCCAAACG
>JALSZC010000106.1 GCA_027059605.1 Ghiorsea sp.
GGGTAATTGACAGGCCCCTATTTCACTATAGCACGTAAAGTGCCATTGTTCAATGGCTGCGAAACATAACCACTAATGATTAAGAGTCTATTAAAAAAAACTTTAACTTTGAATGTATAATAAATATAGGTATCCAGAAAAGCCTGAAAGTAAAATACTACCTTCCCAGCGGGTAATACGTCCCAACTTTTTATGCCCATATGCCATCAAAAACAATACAACTGTAAATACAAACATGATAGGCATATCTCTTTCTAAAATCGGTGCATCAAACTTACCAGGGCTAAGCAGTGCAGGCATCATCAAGACGGCAAGAATATTAAACATATTGGAGCCAATAATATTACCAACAGCTAATTCAGCCTCATTTTTAAGTACACTTGCAATGGATGCAACCAGCTCAGGCAAACTTGTACCAATTGCAATGATGGTTAAACCAATCACCAAGTCGCTCACACCAAGTAAAGTTGCAATTTTTACTGCACCCCAAACCATCATACGTGAACTCGCAATGAGCACAAGCAAACCAATCATTAGCCATATCACCGATGTTTTCATGTCCATATCTTCAGGAATCACATCTTCAAACTCGGCCTCCAACAGCGCATCCCGTTCTTTCATACCAACTTTATACAGCCAAAAAACAAAACCAAACAAACTAAGCGATAGTATGATGCCATCAGCTTGGCTTAACTCGCCATCCCAAAACAATGCTAAAGCTAAAAACATGATTAAAAATAAAACAGGAATTTCGCGCTTTAAAATATGTGATTGTATCACCAACGGTGCAATCAGTGCCGTTGCTCCCAGCACCAAACCGATGTTTGCAATATTTGAACCAATAGCATTACCAATACCCAAATTATTATTGCCTTCCATTGCGGCAATACCTGCTACTATCATTTCAGGCAGCGAAGTACATAAACTTACAATGGTTAAACCAATGACAAGTGGGGAGACCTGAAAGTTTTTTGCAATACCTGATGCACCTTCCACAAAGCGGTCAGCACTCCACACCAATAATACAAGACCAACAATAATCACAATACTGGCAGTCAGCATGCACAATCTCCTTTTATTAAAAAACACGCATCTTAACCATCTAAGCCCAAATTGCGAATGCAACAAAAGTTGAACTTGAATCATCGGCTTTCATCCTGCATGCTTCCCCTTTTAGCCTTGGGAGGTTTTAACATAATGGATGCAGCCACACTTCACTCAGCACGTCGTAATATGGTCGAATATCAAATTCGCTGTTGCAAGGTCTTAAACCCTGAGCTTATTGATATGCTTGTGAATTCACCTCGTGAAAAATTTGTTCCTGAACATGTAGCTAGCCTTGCATACATGGAAGGCTCTGTTCCTTTGCCTTGCAACCAAGAAATGTTAACCCCTTTACAAGAAGCCCAAATTTTACAAGCTATAGGTCTCAAAGGCACTGAACGTGTGCTAGAAATTGGTACTGGCACAGGCTACCTTACATATTTATTAGCCCTACAAGCCAGCGAAGTGGTTAGCTGTGAGATTCATGAGGAGCTGGTAAATCTAGCTAAGAAAAACTTAGAAGAAAATGGCGCAGATAATGCTACCGTTATCCATGTGAATGCAATGGATAAGGCTGCCTTAAAAGCTGCCAATGTTGGCAAAGACTTTGATGTCATTGTAATCGGTGCAGCAATAGAAACTATTCCTGAACATATCCAAGCATTGCTTAAAGAAAGCGGAAAACTCATTGCTTTTATTGGCAAAGATATTGTCACCCTAGAACTTCATCAATTAATCAATGGTATGGATATTAAAACAGGTATCACAGAAACTCGCCTATTACCTATGGAAGGCATAGCAAAAGAACGCGAGTTTGTCTTTTAAGCAAAACAGCCCCACAAAAAAACACGGCATTAAAAAAAGGCACGCAACAATAGATTTTGTTGCGTGCCTTTTTACGTTTTCATAATAAAATACTAACGCAAGTTAACCAAAGCTTTTAATGCACAAACCGTCCTGCTTTTCTGAAGTAATTAGGGATTTTAGCTTCAATGCTATTAAACTTTCCTTCTTGGGCTTGGCTATGACAAACTTCACAACGCGCAAAAGTACGCACATCGGGGTTACCTAGCACCATTTTAGGTTTCACAGCATCATGCATAAGCTTAAAATATTTGGTATCACTAATAGCACTAGGTGTTTCACCATCATTTAGCAACCCTAGCATAGATTTTGCATATCTACGCTTATCATTTTCTGCTGCGTTGCGTTCCAAATATGCAGTGACTTCATCATTCACCGCAGCAGTGACTTCTGCATTATCATCAAAATGATTATTTAAATTGGACATGATTTTTTTCCAAGAGCGCACAGGCAACATACTTGGCGCATACAACATGTGGCAAGATGCACATGCTTGTTGGTATGCCTTACTGGTTTCAAGTGGCGCTACGTCCACCCTTGCAATATTCACTGCACTCGCTGTGGTTGCCCAAACACATAATACCAATAAGCCTGCCACTTTTTTTATGCCTGCAACCATCATTGTTGTACCGCCTTCTCATTTTCACTACTTTTTTGCCTTACTTTGTGCCACGTTCCTTCTTTATAATAATTAGGAATACGCACAGAAAAACGACTAAATCGCCCGTCCATGGCTTCATAATGACAAATCTCACAGCGTGCAATCGTTTTCACATCAGGGTTACCCGTCACCATTTCTGGTCGCACAATATCATGTACAAGTTTAAAGTATGCAGTGTCACTGATACGTTTTGGCGTCTCATCATCTTTTAATAAGTTCAACATGGGCTGTGCATAAATATTTTCCACTTTGTCTGCTGCGTTACGCTGTAGGTATGCAGAAACCTCTTCTCGAACCGAGCTTTCAAGCTCTGCATTATCACCAAAGTGATCATCTAAGTTTAACATCATTTGTTTCCAAGAACGTGCAGGTAACATGCTTGGCGCATACAACATATGACAAGATGCACATGCTTGTGCATAAGCCTTACTTTTTTCTTTAGGTAAAATATTAACCTTTGGAATGATGGTTTTCATCCATGTTTGCTCAGCAGGGTCTTGCCAAATACTTCGTGTTGCAGCCAATACACCAAACACAACAATGCCTACCATCACTAGCCAAAACATCTTTTTACCCATCGTTAAAAACTCCTTCTCTCTTAAGTGGCTAAACCTAACACAACCAATCCATAAACTGCAGCATTGGCTCCCATGTGCAAAGCTATACTCACCCACAATGACCTGCTCCATTCATAAGCCAAGGCAAAAATAATACCACCAACAAGTTGAGGGGAAAGCAGCATACCATGGTGAACCAAAGAAAAGAAAACCGCACTTACTGCCACAGAAAACCATATACCCCAACGCTCTCGTAACATCCTATAGAGCAATCCACGAAATATAAGCTCTTCAACAATAGGAGCAAGCACCACCATCAGTAATAAGCCTGAAATACCATGCAGCCATGCTGGCAATGTAATATATGCAAACCACTTTGGTTGCAAAGCATACAACAAGGCTGCCCCTGCAACGCAA
>JALSZC010000107.1 GCA_027059605.1 Ghiorsea sp.
TAATCTTGAACCCATGACACATCATGAGCAAAATTATTCATAAGGCTGCCAAGAACAAGCCCTAGCAACATACCACGCAATATCTTTTTGGTCATGCTTGTTTTATTACCCATGATTACCACCTACAAAAATAAGCACAAACGATGATAAGATAAAGTGTAAGATGCAAGGTGTATCACAAGGCATTGATATGACATCTGATTTTGGTTAGAAGTCGCTTATGATTTCAAATATAATGTTTATCTCTGCAGGTATTTTATCGTTATTAGCAGCGTGGCTAATTTTTGTCTGCGTACGCGCAGGTAATGCCAAGTTTGTCACGCAGCGTAATATAAGCCTTTTAGTCAGTGCTTCTATTTTGTGTACATTAATTGGGGTTTTAGAGCTTGGTTTTATTGCGCCTACAGGATTAGTACTGACCTTAACAACAGTAGCAGCTTTCACGACGTTGCTGGTGCAAAACATATATCTTTTGGGCATGTGGCAACATGGTGTGCGTGGTTTGGGTTTATTGTTGCTACCTTTCACGGCAATACCCTTGTTATTATTACCATTTTTGCCTAGAGAAACATCAACACAATGGGTGGAAGCATATTCCTTTTTAGAAACAGGACATTTACTTTTATCTGTTGTTGCTTATGCCTTGTTAACCATGGCTGCATTGTATGCTGTAATGCAACTTTTGCTCGATAGAGCATTAACCCAGAAAAAGATTGGTTTCTTTGTGCAAGCTATGCCTTCGTTAATGGATATTAGTAATTATTTATTTGTTCACGTACGTTGGGCGATTTGGTTGTTAGGCTTAAGTATTCTTACTGGGTTAGCATGGCAATGGGTTGAAATGCATCACTTTGCACTATTTAACCACAAAGTATTATTGGCTATCTTTGCTTGGATAACCTTGATGATACTTTATTATTTAAGGCAAAAATCAGCTTGGCACCATAATCGCGGCAGTAAAATGGTATTGTTTGCTTATATTACCTTAATGCTTGCTTATTTTGGCGTGAAAATTATTAAAGACGTTCTTTAAGCAGGCCTTTTATGACATTTTCTGAACATGCTTTACCCTATATTCTGGGGTTACTCTTTTTATTACTTTTGCTTTCAGCATTTTTTTCAGGCTCAGAAACAGCACTGACTCGGGCAAGACGTGTTCGCCTGCGGATTATGCGTAAAAAAGGTAGTAAAGGTGCAAAATATGCAGAATATTTACTGAAAAAACCTGAGCGTATGCTTGCATCTATCCTGCTTGGAAACAATTTTGTTAATATTGCAGCTTCCAGCCTTGCGACCGCAGTTTTCTTAACCTACTTTGGTGAGGCGGGTATTTTATATGCCACCATTGCTATGACTATTATTGTACTTGTTTTTGCCGAAGTATTACCCAAAACTATTGCTGTAGCTCATGCTGAAACCATTGCCTGTAAGGTGGCGATGCTGCTCACTTGGTTCCAACGTTTGTTTTCACCTGTGGTATCCTTATTAATGTTAGGTATCAAGTTCTTACAACGTGCCCTTAAAGTAAAAGAACATCAGGAATTGGCTTTTAATCATCAAGAACTTGCTGCCATGATTGATATGAGTGCAGAAAGTGGGGTGCTTGATAAAGCACGTGAACAAATGCTGATGAGCGCACTACAACTCCATGATATACCTATCAAATCTTTGATGACCCCTCGCAAGGATGTGGTGATGTTGGATGCTGAAAAAACAGTGGAAGCTTGTGTGGAAGATGCCATTCGTCATCCACATTCACGATACCCTGTTTATCATGGTGACCAAGATAACTTGTTGGGTGTGGTTCATTTGCGTGACTTACTTAAAATACGCCAATCACAAACACCTTTATCACGTGCTTTGATTTGGACCAACCCGCCTTATGCACCTACCAACCGCAACGCTTTGGCTCAACTTTTTGAATTTCAAAGCAAACACTTGCACATGGCGATTGTGGTGGATGAGTTTGGTGATATTGAAGGGGTGATTACCTTAGAAGATATTGTTGAAGAAATTGTTGGCGAAATTGTTGATGAGTCTGATGTGATTCCACCTACTGATGTGTGGGTGCAACCTGATGGTTCATGGGTGGTAGGCAGCACGGCAAATATTCATGACTTAAACCAATTGATTGGTAGTGAGTTACCCGAAAATGGTGCAACCACTGTTGGTGGTTTAATTGTGGAGGAATTGGGTGGTGTACCTGATGGTAAGCTTTGTCTGCAAATAGCTAGTGTGCGTATTGAGGTGCTTAAAATCAAAAAAGAACGTATTGAACGCTTGCGTTTGACACGTTATGCAGAAGAGTCATCTGGCGTGTTTATTACAGGCGGTTAAACATGTTAAAAATATATCAAATTGATGCCTTTGCATCCAAAGTTTTTACAGGAAATCCTGCTGCTGTTTGCCCCTTAGATACTTGGCTTGATGAAAAGCTGCTGCAACAAATTGCAGCAGAAAATAACCTGTCTGAAACCGCATTCTTTGTTGAAAACAATGGTGATTATGATATTCGATGGTTTACACCAACTGTGGAAGTGGACTTATGTGGTCATGCAACTTTGGCATCGGCTTATGTGTTGTTTGAAGAGCTTGGATTCAAAGGTGAAACCATTGTGTTTCAATCCAAATCAGGTGAATTAAAAGTTGGTCAAGATGGTGATAGGTTTGTACTTGATTTTCCGCAGCAAACACCCGTGTCATGCACCATCCCTCAACCTATCCAACAGATATTTGGAAGCC
This sequence comes from Ghiorsea sp., assembly GCA_027059605.1. Taxonomy (GTDB): domain Bacteria; phylum Pseudomonadota; class Zetaproteobacteria; order Mariprofundales; family Mariprofundaceae; genus Ghiorsea. The sequence goes on from JALSZC010000107.1 coordinate 2,743, forward strand.
ATGTAATAGCTTGTTTAAAACATGAAGATTATATGGTGGTATTGGCTGATGAAGCCGCAGTTATCAACGCCACCCCAAATATGCAACTATTACAACTGCTTGATTTAAGAGGTGTGACCATTACAGCACGGTCTGAACAATATGACTTTGTATCCCGTTTTTTTGCCCCCAACTGTGGTATTGATGAAGACCCAGTAACAGGTTCATCCTTTACCCAACTTGCACCATATTGGGCAAAGGTATTGGGTAAAAACAAACTTACGGCTAAACAAGTTTCACAAAGGGGTGGGGAAGTATGGTGTGAGCTTGTTGATGATAGGGTTTATATTGCAGGGTATGCTGTTAAATATGCAGAAGGTTTTATTGAAGTTGAACATTGATTGGTAAGTGGCTGAACTATAACTCATGCTTGTTCCATATATCATCACTTCCACTGTCTTCTATTTTGTCTTGGTCAACCAACTCTAATTCAGATGAGGGTTCTTCATCAGACGGTATATGATAATCATCTTCACCAAAAAGGTTGGCTGCTTTTTGCTTATTTCTATCCTCAGAAATACTTTTCTCTGTAATTTCAACGTATTCAGGCTCAGGCTCTTTGACTGGTGTCGCCAATACTGTTCTCGCTACAGTTTCTTTAGGCTTAGGTTCTTCCACTGTCTCAGGTTTTTCTTCATCATCTGTAGTTGGTGGAATAATTTCTTGAGAATCTAAGCTGAAAAAATCACCTGTATCAAGCTCTTCATCTGGTAAAGGCTCATTTTCTTGTTCAGCTTTTTGATTGAACTGTTTTAATGCACTTACTTTTAATTGTAAGGATTTGAGTTGTTCAATTTCACCTGTTTCTTCGCATTCATGAATACGTTGTTCACATTGGTCAATGGATTGGTTTAATTGCCCAGTTTTTTCTATGCACATAGCATATTGCATATGCACATTGATTTGGTTTGCCATTTCGGGTTGTTCAAGAATTTGTGCATACATTAGTCCAGCTTGGGCAAAGTCTTGTCTTGCAACAGCAGCTTTAGCCTTGCGCATTAATAATGGCGTATCACAATACTCCACAGTTAAATAGACTGTCCAAATCGATAATATTGAATCAACATGTTCTTATTTTGGACGACGCGCAGGCACAACGCAAGATACATGAGGGGGTTATCAAAAAATCAGGTTGTATCAACCCAAGTTATAGCAAAGGGTATTCGACCCATTCAAGTTTACATAAAAGATAAAAAAGTAATGCTTATTTAACGCAAACAGCAGCGTTTGAACTTTATTCCAGAACCACAAGGACAACTATCATTGCGTGAAATATCAGCCGTAGAGCTTTCACCATCAACATAATACCAGAGCCCATCTTCTTTAATGAAATCACTCACTTCATCCAAAATGCGACCTTTGTTACCACTAACAAAACTAGCAATAAAATGAACAGTACCGTGGTTATCACCAGTGTTTCCATCTTGGCTATCTACAATCTTTAAATCAATCCACTTTAAACCCAAACCACCTAAAATTTCTAAGTCAGGGCGTGTGCTTTCGTGCCATGTTTTCCAAATATATTCACTCAAACCCAAAACAAAAGCAGAATAACGTGAGCGCATTAATGCCTCGGCCGTGGGCGCATCCACTGTACCATCATGGTATGGTGCACAACAATCTTTTAATGATTTACCAGACTTGCAAGGGCATGTTACGTTATTTTCAGTACTCAAAATTAATCTCCACAGCGTTAACTTGGCAGGAAAGATGGCAAGTAGGCAGCTATTGTCAAACCCTTCTGGATAAAGACAATAAAAAGTGTTAACAGACCCTAAAGAAAAAACAACTTGGGTTATATTTATAAATATGAGCTACATTATGTTTATAAAAATTGTGCCAATACTTCATCTTTTTTGCTTAAAAATACAAGCTCTAGCAAGAAGGCTTTGAGGTGGTTAGGCTGCGCTGCAATGTCATATTCAGATTATACACAAGAACATACCCGCAACTTTTCAATTATTGCTCATATTGACCATGGTAAATCAACACTTGCCGATAGGTTGATTGAAGAAACAGGTGCGCTTTCACACCGTGAAATGAAGAAACAAGTGCTTGATTCTATGGAGTTAGAACAAGAGCGAGGCATTACCATCAAAGCGCAAACAGCCACACTTGAATACAAGGCTAGCGATGGGGAGCATTATAAGCTCAACTTAATTGATACACCGGGTCATGTGGATTTTACCTATGAAGTATCGCGCTCATTGCAAGCTTGTGAAGGTGCATTATTGATTGTAGATGCAACCCAAGGTGTAGAAGCACAAACCTTGGCGAATGTATATCTTGCTATGGAAAATGATCTCGAAATCATCCCCGTGATTAATAAAATTGACTTACCATCTGCAGATGTGGAAGAAGCCAAGCGTCAGATTGAAGATGTGATTGGCATTGATGCATCTGAGGCTATTGCCGTATCCGCAAAAACTGGCGAAGGCATTATGGATGTATTAGAGGCGGTGGTGACTCGTATTCCAGCACCTGAAAACAATGATGATAAACCTGTACGTGCTTTGATTGTAGACTCTTGGTTTGATTCTTATGTGGGTGCGGTGGCATTGATTCGTGTGTTTGATGGCATGATGAAAAAGGGTGATCAGATTTTACTGATGTCCAATGATAAGAAGTATGGTGTCAATGATTTGGGAGTGTTCACACCCGCACCTGTATCTACAGGGATACTTACATCAGGTGATGTGGGTTTTATGATTTGCGGCATTAAAACGCTGGCTGACTTGAGAGTGGGGGATACAGTCACCATTGAAAACAACCAAGCTGATGAGCAACTTCCTGGTTTTAGAGAACCTAAAGCCATGGTTTTTTCAGGTTTATATCCTGTGGATTCCAATGATTATGCAGAGTTGCGTGACTCACTTGAAAAATTAAACATGAATGACCCATCTTTTACGTATGAAATGGAGAGTTCATCTGCATTAGGCTTGGGTTTCCGTTGTGGTTTTTTGGGTTTGCTGCACATGGAAATTATCCAAGAGCGTTTGGAGCGCGAGTACGACCTTGATTTGATTACCACTGCACCATCCGTGGTTTATAAAGTGACCATGACTGATGGTGAAACCAAAGAAATATCCAACCCCAGTGGTTTTCCTGATGCTTCAGAAATTAAAGAAGTACAAGAGCCTACAGTGCTTGCCAATATTTTTATGCCTGAAGAGTTTGTTGGTGTGATGATGAAACTTTGCCAAGAAAGGCGTGGTATTCAACAGGATATGAAGTTTATTGGTCAGGGTAGGGTGATGTTAACTTATAACCTGCCATTGGCTGAAATGGTGATTGATTTTTATGATAAATTGAAGTCTATTTCACGTGGTTATGCATCCATGGATTATGAATTGGCAGACTTTAGACCCGAATCAGTGGTCAAACTGGATGTGCTGGTGCATGGTGAACCTGTGGACGCACTATCTTTAATTGTGCATCGGTCTGTAGCTGAAATGCGTGGTCGCGCCTTGGTGAAGAAGTTACGCGAACTGATTCCCCGTCATCAATTTGATGTACCTGTACAAGCGGCAATTGGTGGCAAGATTTTAGCACGCGAAACAGTCAAAGGTGTGCGTAAAAATGTGACTGCTAAATGTTATGGTGGTGATATATCACGTAAGCGTAAGCTGTTGGAAAAGCAGAAGAAAGGTAAGAAGCGTATGAAAGCAATTGGTAGTGTGGAAGTGCCACAAGAGGCTTTCTTAGCAGTGCTAAAACTTGGAGACGAATAATGACAAGCATGGAATCATTAAAAAAAGCGGCAGAGCAAACGCCTGAAAAATCCAGTTGGCGGGAATGGGTTGAAAGCCTCATTGTTATTGTACTGATTGCTGTGGTTATTCGTAGCTTTATTGTTGCGCCTTTTGTGATTCCATCATCAAGTATGGTGCCAACCTTTGAAGTAGGTGATTATTTATTTGTCTCTAAATTCAATTATGGTTTGCGTATTCCGTTTACCGATATTCAATGGTTAAAAAGTGAAGCCAAACGCGGTGATGTGGTTGTATTTGACTATCCTGAGGATAGAAGTAAAGATTATATCAAACGCATTGTAGGCGTACCAGGTGATGTGATTGAGTACTTAAATAACGAGCTTTATGTGAACGGTAAAAAAATGCCTTTAAAGGAGCTTGGTGTGCACTCCTATTTTATGGGAAATCATGCTGTTGATGTATCAGGCTTGTTTGAAGAGGATTTAACGGGTATAAAACATCATGTTTTGCGTAAAAACTTTTCTATTCGTGATGGTCAATGGAAAGTGCCTGCTGGGAAATATTTTGTCTTGGGAGACAATCGTAATAACTCAAGAGATTCAAGGTTTTGGGGCTTTGTCCCTCAAGAATACTTGGTAGGTAAAGCTGTAGTCATTTGGTGGTCTTGGAATGATGCTACAGGTTCAATTCGTTGGGATAGATTAGGTACATTGGTGCATTAACAGGGGAGTTTACTATGTTTAAATTATTGTTTTGGTTAGCTTTAATTGGTGGTGGTGTTTTTGTGGGAGGGCAGGTCATTCCTGTATATTATAACAATTTAAAAGTACAAAATGTTTTTGAGGGTACTGCTGAAAATCTTGTTACGCAAACAGAAGGTGAAGTGAAGCGGCGCATTGATGAATTATTTAAAATTCAAACGATTGATTTACAAGCCTTGCCACCAGAGTTTTTTGATAACCTAACGATTAGCAAAGAAGATGGGAAATTACACATTGGCACAGAATATCATATCACACTATGGCTTTTAGGTCCGCCTGAAAGTGTGGATCCAGATAAAGAATATAAAGAAAGTGAAGTCAAACCTATGGATAAACTAAGACTTAGGGCTCGAATGGACTTTGATTTTGCGCCTTATGCTGAAACACCTTGAAACAGCAAAACCTAGAACAAATCATCGGTTATACCTTTCATGATTCATCCATACTCAAAAAGGCTTTAACCCATGCATCAAAAGCATCTGAACACCTAGAACGCCAAGAGTTTTTAGGTGATGCTGTTCTTGGACTTATTATTTCAGAATATTTATATCATCAATACCCGCAGCTTAATGAGGGTGCATTGTCTAAAATGAAAGCCAACTTGGTCTGTAAAGATGCTTTATTGGATATAGCCAAGGCTTGGAAATTAGCTGCTTTTTTAAATGTAGGAGATGGTGAACGTGATAAAAAAGGGGGGTTGAAATCACCTTCCATTGCTGCCAATGCTGTTGAGTCTATTATTGGTGCGGTATTTTTGGATGCTGGTTGGCAGCAAACCAAGCAGTTAGTCTTAAATGCTTGGTCAAACTTAATCAACCAAGTTGAACCTTCAAATTTAAGGGATGCAAAAAGTAAGCTGCAAGAATTAACACAGGCAAATAAGCTTGGTTTACCAAGTTATAAGATTACAGACTTGGGTATGCAAAGCTCCCCGCGTTTTAAAGCTGAATGTATGCTACAAGGAAAATGCTTGGGCATAGGTGTAGGCGAGCGAAAAAAGCAAGCTGAATTGGAAGCGGCTAGCCAAGCTTTAAGTAGCCCTGTTATGCACAGTTTTTTAGGTGATACAAGCTAAAGTTTAAATAATTTCAATACTTTATCTTCTTCACCTAATGTACCAACGTCATAAAGAACTTCACCATCACGCAATACTTTAAGGGCAGTGGGTTTACCTGAAGTTAGAAGTAAATCTGTGCTACTATCTAGGCTAAAACTTTGACCAACCCGCAATAAAGCTTCACGTTTTAGTTTGGGCTCTTCACCTTGTTTTTGCTCATAAATTTGTAGCCATACATCATCGGTGACAGCAATAAAAGTAAATGCTTTAAGGCTGTTTTTTACATTTTGTTTGTCTTTCGCCTCATCTATATTTACCTTATTATTTTCTGTGTAAAGTGGTTGAATATCGTTACTTGTATTTTCAACACTTGGCACAACTTGTTTTGATAATAATCTGTTCGTATGTACATCAACAGTTGCGCTATTATTTTGTGTTTTTTCCTGCATGGTTTCAGTTGCTAAGTTAAGAGGCTGATTCACTTTATTGGATGAAGCTGGGATTTCGTTGTTAAATAAATTACTTATAATCATACCAAGAATAAACAACAATGCTGCAACCATTGCCCAAGTACGGTTGGGTGATATGGGTGCATCAGGATAGGTAAGGGGTGTGGTTAACTCATAAGAGTTTGTTTTAATACGCTCAATATCGTTGTTTAAATCTACACCTAGCAACTCTGCATACTGTCTTAAAAAACCCAGAGCATATATTTCCCCTGGCATTTCAGACCATTGCCCACTTTCCAAGGCATCTAAAAAAGATGCATTAAATTTTAACTCTTTAAGAACTTGCTCTTTACTTAACCCTTTGGCTTGCCTTGCTTTTTCAAGTTTAACACCAACTTCACAAATTAAAGCTTCTTTGGCAAAGGTATTATCATCAGTTTCATTTTGTTGTGTATCCATTGTGACCTCCAGCTACTTTTGCAACTGCGCTAGTTCGTCTTTTGCCCAAGCTTTTTGTAAAGGGTCTTTTGTATGTTGAATAAATGTTTGCAAGTGCTTCTTGATTGCAGTTGTTTCACCTTTCTTTTGTAAAAGGGTCATTAACCCTTGCAATGCTTGTTGATTTGTAGGCTCACTGCGTAAAATTGTTTCATAAAGTGCTTGCGCATAATTGGGTCGCTTCATGGCTACATAGGCTGAAGCTTCCCGTAGTTTAGGGTAAGTCCATCTTGGGGCAATGAGTTGTGCTTTGCGGTAAGCTGCAATAGCACTTTCATAATCTTGTAAACCAACATAAGCATCACCTAAGTTGGTAAATGCTAATTCTTGTTTGTTATAACGTGGGTCATCCAATGCAAGTTTAAGTTGTTTAACTGCTTCTTTATATTTTCCCATTTCAACCAATAAACTACCATAATTATTATATGTTGCTGGTGCGGGGTTATAGCGAATAGCACGTTGGTAATATTTTTTTGCTTCTTTTGGGTTACCACGTAAACGCCAAGAATAGGCAATAGCATCTAAGGTTGCTGCATTTTTTGGTTCAATACTGTCGGCAAGCATGAGTTCTTCAAATGCTTTCGGGATAAATCCTTTGTGTAAGGCATCAATACCAAGGTTGTAATGTAAAGAAGCACGTTTTTTGATGTCATCTTCATTTTGTTTTTGAACACCACTACTTTGGCAAGCAGATAAAACTAAAGTGGCACATAGAATGAAAAGATAAATTAACTTCATAGAAAACGTCTCACCAAGGCATGAATAGGTCGCAAAGCATCATCATCTTGCGCCTTTAAGTCTGCAAAAATGCCATGTTGCAATGCTTGGTGGCAAGTACAGGTTGTCTTATTATTATAATCACGCTTAAAAAAGGAGTCTAACATCACCTTCACTTTCTCCACATTGCTTTGCATCACTTCCAAAACATTGGATACAGACACATCATCTTCATTTTCATGCCAACAATCATAATCCGTACACATGGCAACAGTAGCATAGCATATCTCAGCTTCGCGTGCGAGTTTGGCTTCAGGCATATTGGTCATACCTATCACATCCATACCCCAACTTCGGTATAAATTTGACTCCGCTCTCGTTGAAAACTGTGGACCTTGCATCACCATGTATGTGCCTTTGTTATGTGTTGTGATGTGTTGTTGCTCACAAGCTTGTTGCAGTTGGCCGCGTAGTGATGCACAAACTGGGTCAGCCAGAGAAACATGGGCGACAATAGGACCATCAAAAAAAGTTGAAGCACGTTCACGTGTTCTATCCACAAACTGGTCAACAATCACAAAGTCACCTGGTGCAATATCTTCACGCAATGAGCCCACTGCAGAAACAGATATGATTTGTGATACACCTGCAAGTTTTAAAGCATAAATATTAGCGCGATAATTGATTTGATGGGGTGGAATACTATGCGTTTTTCCATGTCTTGGTAAAAAAACAACCTCTTGCCCATGAATTTTTGCCAAAGTTAAGGTGTCTGATGGTTTACCATAGGGAGTTTCAATGTCCAATTCATCAAGCACTTCAATGCCATCCATTTGATATAAACCGCTGCCGCCAATGATTGCTGTACGTTGTTGCATTGTGTCCTCTTCCTCTTGTTATGGTTGCTTGGCTGTTTTGAGTTGACCACAAGCCGCCATAATGTCATCCCCACGAGACCGCCTTACCGTTGCACGAATTCCTTTAGAAATCAAGCCCTTTGCAAATTTATCGACCACTTCACTAGAAGAGCCTTGGTAAGCACTTCCTGGATAAGTATTAAACCGAATCAAGTTCACACGTTCACGTTCTGGGTTCACAAAATGAATCAATGCCTTTAAAGCTTCATCATCATCATTCACACCTGCCAGCATAACATACTCTAAAGTGATATGCCGTTTTTTTGCCAAAGGGTAAGTATTAAGGCATTTGCGCAGTTTTTGTAAGTCGTGTTTTTGATTGATGGGTACAAGCGTATCGCGTAAATCATTGATAGCTGTATGTAAAGAAATGGCAAGGTTAACGGGTGCTTCTCTGCCTAAGCGTTCAATTTGTGGTACTAGCCCTGAAGTCGAAAGCGTAATTCTACGCCGTGATAAATGCAGGTAGTCTTCTGCCATGAGTAAGCCCAATGAATCAAAGACTGCAGTTTCATTGGCAAGCGGCTCACCCATACCCATATATACAATATGTGTGACTTGGTTATGCAAACCCTCAAGCATGGGATCATTCAATAAATCTTGCTTGACTGCCAACACTTGGGCAACAATTTCAGCAGGCGTTAAGTTCCCTTCAAATTTCTGCGTACCTGTATGACAAAACGGACAATCCAATACACAGCCAGCTTGAGATGATATACAAACAGTACCTCGGTTTTTTTCAGGGATAAGTACGGTTTCAATATGTTTCTTGGCTTGCCCTTCGCGGTTTAAAGCAAATAAATATTTACGTGTACCATCACTTGATTTTTGTTTACTAACCAATTGTAAAGCTTGTGTTTGTATCTTTTCTTCAAGTATCACTTTAACTTGATTTGGGATATTTTTCATGGCGGTTAAATCAAGTACACCTTTGTTGCGCCAATCCAATACTTGTTTAGCACGAAATGCAGGAAGCCCCCATGTTTTCATGTACTTTTGTAGTGTTTCTAAAGTAATGCTGGCAAGTGATAAATCATTCATGGCATGGATATTAGCGGCAACTTAAAATTTGGGTAGGGTGGGGCGCATGACTTTAGCGACTAAAACACCCGTTTCCATTTCTCAACATGACTTTCAGACCATGCTTTCCTTTGCCAGAGCTGCATATCAATTAAAAAGCAACCCAACGTATCTTGCTTTATTGGCAGATAAACTGCCTGAAACAGCAAAAATAGCACCTGAAAACCCTTCCATATTGATGGGCTATGATTTCCATCTGAACGATACAGGTCCAAAATTGATAGAAATCAATAATAATGCAGGTGGTTTATGGGAAAAAGATGATGGTTGGATTCCTCAATGTTCACACCCTGAACTGCTAGGAGATTTGCAATCCCGCTTATTGGGCATGTTTGACCCAAAATGGAAGCATATTGTAATTATGGATGAAGACATTCTATCTCAGTACATGCTCCCAGAAATGCAAGCGTATGCTTCATTATTGGAATCAAATGGTCATAAAGTTAGCTTGGTTAGCCCACAAAACCTTAAATTACAGGCTGATGCTTTGTATGTGCAGGGCGTTAAAATAGATATGATTTATAACCGCCATACAGATTTTTATTTGGAATCAGAGCCTATGCAGCATATTCGCCAAGCATTTATGAATAAACAAGTTGCGCTTAACCCATATCCACGAAGTTATGCATTGATTGGTGATAAAAACCGTATGGTAGATTGGTGGCGTAATGGCTTGCTTGAATCTTGTGTTCACTCTGAAACTTTGAACTTGTTTCGTAGTGTTGTACCCGAAACATATGTGCTTTCAGAATATGATAAAGAGCAAGCATGGCAAACGCGTAAGCAATGGGTATTTAAACCTGCAGCAAGACATGGTGGAAAGGGTGTTTTATTGGGCAAAGGTATGAGCCGCAAACGCTTTGATGCATTGGAAACTTCATCCACAGTGATGCAGAAGCTAGTGCCACCAAGTTTAATTCAGATTGGTGATGCATCTTATAAATTCGATATTCGACTTTACATGCATGGTGAGCGTTTAATTGCTATGGCTGGTCGCGCATGGCGTGGTCAAATTACCAACTTTAGAGAAGAGGGGAGTGGTTGGACTCCGATTGTTGTAGGCACATAACTTTGCCAAAGCAGAACTTACCTAGCCTTGCTATTGTCATCCCTGTTTTTAATGAGGAAAAAACATTGGCTGATGCTCTGAAAAGCATTCAAAACCTTGAGCTAGAAGCGGCTGATGAACTGGTGTTTGTAGATGGTGGTTCAACAGATAAAACAAAACAGCTCATTCTTGATGCGGGCTTTCAATGTTTAGCATCAGCGCAGGGGCGTGCTAAACAAATGAATAAAGGTGCAGCAAGTACCAACTCAGATATTATCCTTTTTTTACATATAGATACAGCGATTAGTTCAAGTAATATCTCGAACATCAAAAAAACTTATAATCAAGGATATGTATCAGGAAGATTTAATATACGTCTGTCAGAAAGCAATATAAGCTACCGAATTATAAGCTTTTTTATTAATTTACGGTCATCTTTAAGTAAAATAAGCACAGGGGACCAAGCTATGTTTGTGGCTAGAGATGTTTTTGAGGATATTGGGGGCTTTCCAGAACTGCCTTTGATGGAAGACATCGCTTTAAGCAAAAAGCTAAAGTCCATTGGGCGGGTCGCGTGTTTAAAGGATACATTAATCACTTCAAGCCGCCGTTGGCAAAAGCATGGTATTGCTAAAACGGTAGTGTTGATGTGGAAATTACGTTTTTTGTATTGG